>JBGCFX010000034.1:0-31805 GCA_045110395.1 Polaribacter sp. | reverse complement strand
ATTATGGCAAAAGCAAGTTCAAAAAAACGTAAGGTAATTATTGATGCTATAGGAGAAGCGCATGTAACTGCATCTTTTAACAACATCATCATTTCTTTAACAAATAAAAAAGGTGACGTAATTTCTTGGTCATCTGCAGGTAAAATGGGTTTTAGAGGTTCTAAAAAGAACACTCCTTATGCAGCCCAATTAGCAGCAGAAGATTGTGCAAACGTTGCTAAAGAAGCAGGTTTACGTAAAGTAAAAGTGTATGTAAAAGGACCAGGAAATGGTCGAGAATCTGCTATTAGATCTATTCACAATGCTGGTATTGAAGTAACAGAAATTATTGATGTTACACCAATTCCTCATAATGGATGTCGCCCACCAAAAAGAAGAAGAGTTTAATCAGAAATCTTTTGATTAAATGTTGAATTTATTTCAGCATCTAAGAGAGAATATCAAAATTAATTATATTTTAATCGATTAGGATTCAGATTTTCGAAGGATAAGCCTTAATTCATAATCCCTAATCATAACAAAAACGAAATGGCAAGATATACAGGACCAAAAACTAAAATAGCTCGTAAATTTGGCGAAGCAATTTTTGGAGAAGATAAAAACTTCGAAAAAAGAAACTTCCCTCCAGGACAGCATGGAAATGCAAGAAGAAGAGGAAAAAAATCTGAATATGCTACTCAATTAATGGAGAAGCAAAAAGCTAAATGTACTTACGGTATTTTAGAGCGTCAGTGTAGAAACTGATAGAAAGATGCGTCATCTTCTCAAGGAAGTACGGGTGAAATCTGATTACAATTATGTGAATCTCGTTTAGATAATGTAGTTTACAGAATGGGAATTTCTAAATCTAGAAGTGGAGCACGTCAATTAGTTTCTCATAGACATATTACTGTTAACGGAGAATTAGTAAATATACCTTCTTATAGACTTAAAGAAGGAGATGTTGTTTCTGTAAGAGAAAAATCTAAATCTTTAGTAGCTATCGAAGATGCATTAGCTTCAACAAATAATGTTTTTGAATGGTTAACTTTTAATGGTGATACTAAAACTGGAACTTTTGTAAAAGTACCAGAAAGATTACAAATTCCTGAAAACATCAAAGAACAATTAATCGTAGAATTATATTCTAAGTAATAAATTAATCATATTGGTATTTAGCCAAAGGATTTGTTGGTATCTCTTCACACTTATAAATCGCGCAACTAAATAACAATTAAAACGAAGAAAAAAATGGCAATATTAAATTTTCAGAAACCAGATAAGGTAATAATGATTGAATCTACAGATTTTTCTGGTAGATTTGAGTTCAGACCTTTAGAACCTGGTTTTGGTTTAACTGTAGGAAATGCTTTATGAAGTGTTTTATTATCTTCTTTAGAAGGATTCGCAATTACATCATTAAGAGTTGATGGTGTAGAACACGAATTTTCCACTGTTCCTGGAATCGTAGAAGATGTTACAGAAATTATTTTAAACTTAAAACAAGTTCGTTTTAAGAAACAAATAGATGAAACTGATAGAGAAACTGTTTCTATTTCAGTATCTGGTCAAGAGCAGTTTACTGCTGGAGATTTACAGAAATTTATCTCTGGTTTTCAAGTATTGAACCCAGATTTAGTAATCTGTAATATGGACAAATCTGTAAAATTAAACGCAGAAATTACCATAGAAAAAGGTAGAGGATTTGTACCTGCAGAAGAAAATAAAAAAGCGACTGCACCAATAGGAACAATCTTTACTGATTCTATTTACACGCCAATTAAGAATGTAAAGTATGCAATCGAAAATTTTCGTGTAGAACAAAAAACGGATTACGAAAAATTAGTTTTCGATATTGATACTGATGGATCAATTAATCCTAAAGATGCATTAACTGAAGCTGCAAAAATATTAATTCACCACTTTATGTTATTCTCAGATGAGCGTATCACTTTAGAGGCTGATGAAATTGCACAAACAGAAACATATGATGAAGAATCATTGCATATGCGTCAATTATTAAAAACTAGATTAATTGATATGGATTTATCTGTAAGAGCTTTAAATTGTTTAAAAGCTGCAGAAGTAGATACATTAGGAGATTTAGTTTCTTTTAACAAAAGCGATTTAATGAAGTTTAGAAACTTTGGTAAAAAATCATTAACAGAACTAGAAGAATTAGTAATTTTTAAAGGTTTAAGTTTCGGAATTGACTTAACAAAATACAAATTAGATAAAGATTAACTTTTCATATTTTGCTCCTCAAAATGAGTAGATGCAAGATGAAAAATAAACAAACCTCAAAATGAGACACGGAAAAAAACACAACCATTTAGGAAGAACAACTTCGCACAGAAAAGCGATGTTAGCAAATATGGCTTGTTCTTTAATAGAGCACAAACGTATTAACACAACAGTGGCAAAAGCAAAAGCTTTAAGAGTTTTTGTAGAACCATTAATTACAAAGTCTAAAAGTGATACTACTCATAACAGACGTGTTGTATTTTCTTATTTACGTGATAAATATGCTGTAACTGAACTTTTTAAAGAAATATCAGTAAAAATTGCAGACAGACCAGGTGGTTATGTTCGTATCATTAAATTAGGAAATCGTCAAGGAGATAATGCTCCTATGGCTATGTTAGAACTAGTTGATTACAACGAAATCTACAATCCTAAAGGTGCTAAAGCTAAGAAAACTACTCGTAGAAGTAGAAGAGGAGGTTCTAAAAAAACTGAAACTACTCAAGTAGAATCAGCAGCAACTGAAGAGAAATCAGAAGAATAAAAAATGAATTTTTTTTAAATCATATTAAAGGGATAAACGTTTACGTTTATCCCTTTTTTTATAACCCATAAATTTATTTTGTAGATTTTATAAAATAGTAGTTGATAATTTGTTAAAAACCAACACATAATTCATTAACTATAAAAACATATAATTTGTAAATTTGTAAAGCAGAAAACAACAACACAACAAAAAGTATCAATGAAATATCAAACAAGAAAAAAAGCTTTAGTTTTATTAGCAGATGGAACTATTTTTTATGGAAAATCAGTTGGAATAGAAGGAACATCAACAGGAGAAATCTGTTTTAATACAGGTATGACTGGTTATCAAGAAATTTTTACAGATCCATCTTATTTTGGTCAGTTAATGGTAGCTACAAATGCTCATATTGGTAATTATGGGGTTAATGAAAATGAAGTAGAATCTGATGGAATTAAAATATCTGGTTTAATTTGTAGAAATTTCAGTTTTACACATTCTAGAGTAGATTCTGATGGAAACTTAAAAGATTGGTTTACAAAACATAATTTAGTAGCAATTTCTGATGTAGATACAAGAGCATTAGTTTCTTATATTAGAGATAATGGTGCTATGAACGCAATTATTTCTACAGAGGTTGATAATATTGATACACTTAAAAGTCAATTAGCAAAAGTTCCTAGTATGAATGGTTTAGAATTAGCTTCTAAAGTATCAACCAAAGAACCTTATTTTGTAGGTGATGAAAATGCTGAAATTAAAATTTCTGCTTTAGATATTGGTATCAAAAAGAATATTTTAAGAAACTTGGCTAAAAGAGGAGCTTATATAAAAGTATTCCCTTATAATTCTAGTTTTTCAGAATTAGAGGCTTTTAATCCAGATGGATATTTTATCTCAAATGGACCTGGTGATCCAGAACCATTAACAGAAGCAATAGAAGTTGCCAAAGAAATTATAAAAAGAAATTTACCTCTATTTGGTATTTGTTTAGGACATCAAGTAATTGCATTGTCTCAAGGAATTTCTACTTACAAAATGCATAATGGTCATAGAGGAATTAATCATCCTGTAAAAAACTTATTAACTGGTAAAGGAGAAATCACTTCTCAAAACCACGGTTTTGCAATCAATAAAGAAGAAACAGAAGCAAATCATAATGTAGCAATTACACACGTTCATTTAAACGATCATACAGTTGCAGGAATCCGAATTAAAGATAAGAATGCATTTTCTGTGCAATATCATCCAGAAGCAAGTCCAGGGCCTAATGATTCTGTTTATTTATTTGATCAATTTATAGACAATATAAAAGAGTCAAAATCAGTTATTAGTTAGTACTTGTTGATTTGTTTCACTAGAAAACGTTTTCGTAAGTAACCATATAAAACCACTCTAAAAAGGGTGGTTTTTTGTAAATTAGCCATATAGAATAAAGATATAAATTAATAAAATAAAAATAAAATGAGTATTATAATTAGCGTTCACGCACGTCAAATTTTCGATTCGAGAGGTAATCCAACAATAGAAGTAGATGTAACTACTGAAAATGGTGTTTTAGGTAGAGCAGCAGTTCCTTCAGGAGCTTCTACAGGAGAACATGAAGCTGTTGAGTTAAGGGATGGAGGTAAAGATTACATGGGTAAAGGTGTTTTAAAAGCCGTTAAAAATGTAAATGAAATTATTGCTCAAGAATTATTAGGAGTTTCTGTTTTCGAACAAAATTCAATAGACCAATTAATGATAGATTTAGATGGTACACCAAATAAATCTAAGTTAGGAGCCAATGCAATTTTAGGAGTTTCTTTAGCAGCAGCAAAAGCAGCAGCAAATGAATTAGGAATGCCTTTGTATAGATATGTGGGTGGTGTTTCTGCAAATACGTTACCAGTTCCTATGATGAATATTATTAATGGAGGTTCTCACTCAGATGCTCCAATTGCTTTTCAAGAATTTATGGTGATGCCAGTTAAAGCGAAAACTTTTTCTGAAGCAATGAAAATGGGCTCTGAAATTTTTCATAATTTAAAGAAAGTTTTACACGATAGAAACTTATCTACAGCTGTAGGTGATGAAGGAGGTTTTGCACCGAATTTAGAAGGAGGAACTGAAGATGCTTTAGATACAATTAAAAAAGCAGTAGATAACGCAGGTTATACTTTAGGAGATGATATTATGATTGCTTTAGATTGTGCAGCAGCAGAATTTTATAAAGATGGTAAATACGATTATTCTCTTTTTGAAGGACCAACAGGTAAAGTTCGTTCAAGTAAAGAACAAGCAGATTATTTAGCAGAATTAGCAGGAAAATATCCTATTATTTCTATTGAAGATGGAATGGATGAAAACGATTGGGAAGGTTGGAAATATTTAACTGAAAAAATTGGAGATAAAGTACAATTAGTTGGTGATGATTTATTTGTAACAAACGTAGAACGTTTATCAAGAGGAATCGAAAACGGAATTGCAAATTCAATTTTAATTAAAGTAAACCAAATTGGGAGTTTAACTGAAACGATTGCTGCAGTAAATATGGCTAAAAACGCTGGTTTTACTTCTGTAATGTCTCACAGATCTGGTGAAACAGAAGACAACACAATTGCAGATTTAGCAGTTGCTTTAAACTGTGGTCAAATTAAAACAGGTTCTGCTTCACGTTCTGATAGAATGGCAAAATACAACCAATTACTAAGAATTGAAGAAGAATTAGGAGAAGTAGCTTATTTTCCTAGACAAAAAGCTTTTAAGATCTAAGTTTTTGATTTTTTAAATATATGAACCTCGTAAGAAATTACGAGGTTTTTTTATGGAGTTAAATAATAAGTTAATGTTATTTTAAAATATCAATAATCTATGAAATCAGTGATTTAATATCTTTTAAAATATAGTATCTTCGTGAAAGATAGAAAAATCATTAAAAACATCAATAAATGTCAGATACAGCTAAATTACAAATAGGAGAAAATTCGTATGAATTTCCCTTCGTAAAAGGAACAGAAAATGAAGTAGCAATAGATATTAAAAGCTTAAGAGGAGTAACTGATAGCATTATTACCATTGATCCAGGGTATAAAAATACGGGTTCTTGTCTTAGTGAAATTACTTTTTTAGATGGAGAAAAAGGTATTTTAAGATACAGAGGTTATTCTATAGAAGAATTAGCTGAAAAAGCAGATTTTTTAGAAGTTGCTTACGCACTTATTTTTGGAGATTTACCAACAAAAGAACAATTAGATAAGTTTCATACAGACATAAAATCTAAGTCTGTTGTAGATGATGATATTAAAAAAATAATTGATGCTTTTCCTAAGACTGCACATCCAATGGGTGTTTTGTCTTCTTTAACAAGTGCATTAACAGCTTTTAACCCTACTTCTGTAAATGTAGATTCAGAAGAAGATATGTATAATTCAGTAGTTAAAATTATGGGTAAATTTCCTGTTTTAGTTGCTTGGACAATGCGTAAAAAACAAGGTTTACCATTAAATTATGGTTCTAAATCTTTAGGATATGTAGAAAACATTTTAAAAATGATGTTTGAGCAACCAAATGAAGATTATGAAATAAACCCAATTATAAAAGATGCTTTAGATAAATTATTAATTTTACATGCAGATCATGAACAAAACTGTTCTACTTCTACTGTAAGAATTGTTGGGTCATCACATGCAGGTTTATTTGCATCACTTTCTGCAGGAATTTCTGCACTTTGGGGGCCTTTACATGGAGGTGCAAACCAAGCAGTTTTAGAAATGTTAGAAGCAATAAGATTAGATGGTGGAGATACCAAAAAATACATGGCAAAAGCCAAGGATAAAAGTGATCCTTTTCGTTTAATGGGCTTTGGTCATAGAGTTTACAAGAACTTTGATCCAAGAGCAAGAATCATTAAAAAAGCAGCTGACGAAGTTTTAGCAGATTTAGGTGTAGATGATCCTATTTTAGAGATTGCTAAAGGTTTGGAGAAAGAGGCATTAAGTGATCCTTATTTTGTAGACAGAAAGTTATATCCAAATGTAGATTTCTATTCAGGTATTATATACAGAGCAATGGGTATTCCTGTTGATATGTTTACTGTAATGTTTGCATTAGGTCGTTTACCAGGTTGGATTGCACAATGGAAAGAAATGCGTTTAAATAAAGAACCAATTGGTCGTCCACGTCAAATCTATACAGGAGAAAACTTAAGAGAATTTAAAAATATAGAGAAAAGATAAAAAATAGTCTTATTTTTACTAAATAATTAAAAGCTTCATAATTTATGAGGCTTTTTTTAATGATTTGATACTATGTTGGCGCTTAATATTAAAAATGAAACATCTAGGTTAAAAGCAGTAATTTTAGGAACAGCCAAAAATAATGGAGCTACACCTAAAGTAGAAGATTGTTATGATCCTAAAAGTATAGAACATGTTTTGGCAGGAACATATCCCACAGAAGAAGATATGGTTAAAGAAATGGAAGCTGTAGCTAAAATTTTTGATAAGTATAATGTGCAGGTTTTTAGACCAGAAATAATTAAAAATTATAATCAAATTTTTTCTAGAGATATTGCTTTTGTTATTGAAGATAAATTTATTCAAGCAAATATTTTACCAGACAGAGAACGTGAATATAAGGCAATAGAGCACGTTATTTCTCAAATAAATCCTGAAAATATTATTGTTTTACCAGAAGAATGTCATATAGAAGGTGGAGACGTAATGCCTTGGAACGATTATGTTTTTATTGGTACTTATTCAGGAAATGACTATCCAGATTATATTACAGCTAGAACAAATATAGATGCAGTTATTGCTATACAAGAATTGTTTCCTCATAAAATTGTAAAATCTTTTGAGTTAAGAAAATCGAATACAAATGCTAAAGACAATGCCTTGCATTTAGATTGTTGTTTTCAACCTATTGGAAAGGACAAAGCTATTCTTCATAAAAACGGTTTCTTAGTGGAAAGTGAATATGAATGGTTGTTAAATTTCTTTGGAAAAGAGAATGTTTTTGAAATTAATAAAGAAGAAATGTATAATATGAATAGTAACGTTTTTTCTATTTCTGAAGAAGTTATTATTTCTGAGAAAAACTTTACAAGATTAAATACTTGGCTTCGTAAAAATAACTTTATAGTTGAAGAAGTTCCTTACTCAGAAATCGCAAAACAAGAAGGTTTATTACGTTGTTCTACAATGCCTTTGATTAGAGATTAACTCTTTTAAACAAAAAAAACCAAGCAATTTGCTCGGTTTTAGATAATTCTTTTAAAGTAATAACTTATTTATTTTCAACCTTTTTTATAGAATTGATATATTCTTGAAAGCGTTTTCCATACTCAGATTTTTTAATTTTGTCTGATAAAGAGTTATTTACAGTATCTAGCATTTTTAAGCTAGCATCGTACATTTCTGTTAAACCAATATAAGGTGCAACTTCTGTGTCTGAATTTGTTAAAGCAAAGTTTGTTGTAAATAGAACTCTCTTTTTTGTTAGTTTTAGATAGTCTTTTTCTAGCTGCTCAATTTGTGCTTTATCATCTGCTTTTTTTGCGTCAAAATCTTTTTTAATAAATTCTAAACGTTGGTTTTGAAATTGCCTTTTAATTTTATTGTAACTTTCTAAAAGAACTTGATTTTTAGAGCCAGAAATTTTTGGATCTAAACCAAATTTTTCAATATCATCATTAATTGTAATCGTACCTTTTTCTCCAAAAAATAAAATCCTTTTGTCAGTTGTATTACCTTTAAAGGTTAAATAATACAAAACAGGAGAGTCTACATTATCAGTTAAAATAAATTGATCACTACCAAATAAATTTATAGAATCTATAGATATTAAAGCAGTATCCTTCATTTTTTGCAAATACAAAGTACCTTTTTTAAGGCCTTTAATTTGTCCTTTTACAAGCATATTTCCTTCTTTTTTAGAGGAACAAGCTGTTACTAAAATAGATACCACTAAAAGGATTATAATTTTCTTCATTTTATTGTAATAATTTAAGTCTGCAAATATGCGTTTTTATTGACATAAAGGCTATAAAAAAGTTTAAAATTAACTAACCCATTTCATCATTAATGCACAAAAGAATGCACCATAAGTTCCTAATGCATAGCCTAAAACTGCTAATAAAACACCAACAGGAGCTAATGATGGATGAAAAGCACCAGCAACAACAGGAGCAGATGCAGCACCACCAATGTTAGCTTTAGAGCCAACTGCTAAAAAGAAATAAGGCGCTTTTATAATTTTTGCAACTAAGAATAATAAACCAACGTGAATAATCATCCAAATAAAACCGATTGCAAACAAACTAATGTTTTCTACAATGGCATTCAAATTCATTTTCATACCAATAGAAGCTACTAAAATGTATATAAAAACGGTTCCTATTTTACTGGCTCCTGCACCTTCATAACTTTTTATTTTAGTAAATGACAAGAAAATACCAATAGTAGTTGCAGAAATTATCAACCAAAAGAAAGCACTTCCTAAGCCAAAATCAACTAAAAAAGGAACGTTATTAGTAATATAACTTCCTAAATTATCTCCAATAAAATGCCCAATTGAAGTTACACCAAATGCAATTCCTAACAGAATAATTAAATCATTAAAAGAAGGGATTCTAGCTGTTTCAAGCGTAAACTTTTCCATTTTATTTTTAAGATTGGTAATAGAAGAATTATCTGCTTTAAACCATTTATCAATTTTATCAGATTTTGCAACACCTAATAATAAAAATGCCATCCAAACTTCTGCAACAAGTACATCTACAACAGCCATAATACTGAATAAACTATCAGAAACTTCCCATTGTTCTTTCATTGCTAATTGATTTGCACCACCACCAATCCAACTTCCTGCAACTGTAGATAAACCTTTCCAAAGTTCTGTACCTTCTACTTGAACTAAAATATCTGGAGCTACATATTTAAAAAATAAAATAGCTAAAGGACCACCAATCATTACCCCAATTGTTGCTGTTAAAAACATAATTAATGCTTTTGGGCCTAACTTAAAAACTCCTTTTAAATCGATACTTAACGTTAGTAAAACCAAAGAAGCTGGTAATAAAAAACGAGAGGAAACATAGTACAATTGGCTTTTTCCTGTAAATTGAGCATATACAGAATCATCAATATTATTTGAAGTTATATATTCTTTTAATGTTGATAAATTTGTGACGCTTTCTAAATTACCATACAGTGAACTTAAATGTGTTATTGTGGCTTGTACATCTATCCATTTATCAGCAATAATACCTAAAGAACTAAAAATTGACGGGATAAAATAACATAACAATAATGCAGGAACTACTTTGTAGAACTTACTAAAAGAGTTTAGTTTAGAGGTGTAAAAAATACCAGCCAAAATTGCACATAGAATTCCAAAAATTATGGTGTCGCTTGCAAATAAAGGGATGTCGTTATTTATTTCTGAGATGCTCATAAATTTATATTGTTTTTTTAGAAAAATCGGTGTTTAAAATAATACCTAATTGCAATCTTTTTAAAACATTATTTGGAGATTTTATTTGAAAATAACCTATTTTAAATTTTAAGTTTTTATTCCATTGATGTAAAAAACCAGCTCCTGTCCAGTTTTGGGCAAATCTTTTACTTCTGTCTATATTTAAAAATAATTCGTTAAAAGCATACACACTCCAAGTTTTAGAAAGAGGATAGCTTACATTTAAATCATAACGAATCCAATTTTGAGTTTCATCAGTAAAAATATTTTTATGAATAAACCTGTGCTCAAGACGAATACGATGTCTAGCATTAAATTTACCCCATTTAGATTTTATATTCAAATCTTCATACAAACGCCATTCATATAAAAAGGGAGAAGCTACATCATAGGCTAAATCTCCAGTAGCATAACTTGTTCCCAGAGTTAAATTTATTTTAGGATTGAATTTATAATTAACACCCAATCTGTAAATTTCTTGTTGAAACTCGCTTGCCAACTCAAAATATCTAAAATGAGCCATCGTTTTTAAAGAATATTTTTCTGATAATTTATGAGAACCATTGTACATATACCAAGTTCCTAATTGATTTTCAGTAGATTTTTGTGCTTGAATTTTAAATACATAAAAACTCAAGCACATGAATAATATTATTTTTCGCATATTAGTCTACAGAATAAATTTTAGTTTCTTTAAAAGGCGATATAGAAATATTTTCTACAGATTTCTTATAGGAAATCCATTCGTTATTAAAAAACGTATTTGTTTTACTAACTACTTTTTTAAATTCTTCTTTAAATTGATTCATTAAAACTTTTTCGGTATTTGTTTGCGTTCCAAAACGTGATCTAGTATAATAATACGCTTGTCCAAAACGTTGATTTACTGTTATTTCAGGGTTTCTGGTAATTCCTTGTCTTTTATCTATTGTACCCAAATACATTGCAATTAAACTATCAATTTTTTTAATAATTTTAGAAGAAGATTTTATTTCATTTTTATACTTTTTCTTATCTTCTTTAGATAGTTTAGATTTCATTGCAGTAGCAGCATTTTTACTTTCTACCAATTGTTTTACAACGTTAGCAATTTTTTCTTGATATTTTTCAAGCTCTTTACTTGCATTGTATTTTTGATTGATAGCATCGTTAGATATTTTTAATCTAGGATCAAATTCAACTTTTATATTTTGTTCAGATGTAACATCTCCATAAGTCATTTTTAATTTATAAGTTCCTGGTTTTACAGTAACTCCTCCTGGTTCTCTATTAGATTTACGAATTCTTCTAGAAGCTCTTGCAACTCCTTTTTCTCTCATATACCAAGTGGTTTTGTGTATTCCACTTTCTTTTGGTGTTTTAAACTTTAGCGTTCTAATTTGTCTATTTCCGTCAAAAATTTCTAATTTAATAGAATCGAATTTGATTTTTTTAGATTTCTCTTCCGAATTTTCGGAATCGTTAGAAATGATATTCTTCTTGCCTTTTTTCTTTCCTTTTTTCTCAGATTTCTTTTTCTCAACTTTAGGAACATCAACATAATAAGAAATAATAGCACCACCTCTTTTGTTTTCTCCTTGGTATAGTGCATCTGCCCCAAATCTACTTCCTGTTGGTTGTTGTCTTGCAGATTGATATGCAGTTGGTGGCGCAAATAAAGCTAATTTTTTAGAAGTAATATCTCCATTTGCCATCGCTCTTAAAGGTTTAATATCATCTAAAACCCAAGCAGCTCTTCCAAAAGTACCAATAACCAAATCATCTTCTCTTTCTTGAATTACCAAATCTTTTACAGGAACAGTTGGGAAACCATTTGTCCATTTTATCCATTTATTTCCTGCATTTGTAGAAATATACAAACCATCATCTGTACCTAAAAATAATAAATTTTCGTTTTTTGGATCTTCAACAATACATAGTGTATAAGATTGTACATCATTTTCATCTACAATTCGTTCCCAAGTTTTTCCGTAATTTTTAGTTCTGTATGCATAAGGAGTATAGTTAAAACGTCTATAATCATTCGCAACTAAAAGTGCTTCTCCTTTATTTTTGTTGGATGCTTTTATCTGTGTAATCCAACTAAATTCTGGTAAACCTTTGATGTTTTTCGCAACATTAGTCCAATTTTGACCTCCATTTTTAGTAATATGAACTTGTCCATCATCAGTTGCAGCCCATAAAACATCTTTTTCTAAAGAAGTTGGCTCTATGACCAAAACTGTACAATGATTTTCTGCACCTGTAGCATCCATAGTTAAACCACCACTTTCTGCTTGTTTTAATTTTTCTCGATTGTTGGTTGATAAATCAGGTGAAATAACTTCCCAAGTCAACCCTTTGTCTGTTGATTTATGTACAAACTGACTCCCAAAATACAAAGTATTATTATCAAAAGGATCCATATTTATGGCAGCATTCCAATTGAAACGTAATTTTACACTTGCATCTTTATGTGTTGGTTTTACTGAATAATTATTTCCAGTTATATAGTCATATCTTACAACAGAACCTTGTTGACTCATAGACCATCCATATCTAGAATCATCTTTATCAGGAACAACATCAAAACCATCACCAAAAGAAATTTCTTGCCAATAAGAGTTTCTAATTCCTTGCGATTTCCATACATAAGCAGGACCTCTCCAAGAACCATTATCTTGCATTCCTCCATACACATTATAAGGAAATTCGTTATCCACATTTATATGATAAAATTGAGCTACAGGAATATTGCCTATAAATCGCCAAGATTTTCCACCATCTTTTGTAATATTTAAACCCCCATCATTCCCATCAATCATAAATTTTCCATTCTTTGGATGAATCCACCAAGCATGATGATCAGGATGCACTCCATTGTCAACACCATAAGCTGGCATTAATTGTTTGAAAGATTTTCCACCATCTTGTGAAACATTTACATACGTAAAAACGGTATATAATCTATTTTCGTTTTGCGGATCTACGTAAATTTCTGAATAATAAAAAGGTCTGTTTCCAATACCTGGTTTATCATTTATTTTTTTCCACTTAAAACCACCATCTTCACTTTTGTATAAAGCATTCTTTTTAGCTTCTACCAAAGCATAAATTACATCAGGGTTATTTGGCGCAATTGCAACTCCAATTCTTCCTAAATCTCCTTTAGGAAAACCTTCTTTCTCTGTAATTTTTTTCCAGTTTTCTCCACCATCGTGAGTAATATATAAACCACTTCCTTCACCACCAGATTTAAAAAACCAAGGATCACGTTTGTGTTCCCACATTGCAGCGATTAATTTATTCGGATTTTTAGGATCCATAATTAAATCTGCAGTTCCCGATTTTATATTAGTAAATAAAACTTGTTTCCAAGTTTTTCCTCCATCTATAGTTTTGTATACTCCACGTTCTTTGTGTTCTCCCCAAGGAGAACCAATTGCACCAACATAGACTACTTCTGGGTTTGTTGGATCTATAATTACTCTGTGAATATGTCTTGTTTTTTCTAAACCCATAGCTTTCCAAGTTTTACCTGCATCTAAAGATTTATAAATACCAAAACCACCATTTAAACTATTTCTTGGGTTTCCTTCTCCAGTTCCTGCCCAAATTACACTTGGGTTAGATTGTTGAATGGCAACTGCACCAATAGAGGCTGTTAATTCTTTTTCGAAGATTGGTTCCCATTTAACACCTCCAGAAGTAGATTTCCAAATTCCACCAGAAGCTGTACCTACATACATGATTTCTGGATTAGATGTTACAACATCAATGGAAGTTACTCGTCCAGACATTCCTCCAGGACCAATATTTCGTGGTTTCATATTTTTAACCATATCCATAGAAAACTCTTGAGAAAAGAGTAGAGATGTAGCTAATAAAAAGACAAGTGTGAATAGTTTTTTCATTGTAAATGAGTATTATTTAAGTTAGTTGGGAACAATATACAAAATAGAAAACGCTCAATAAAAATTGAGCGTTTTTTTAACAGTTTTGTTTTAGAAAAAAAATAAAATTAATTATGTTTTATTCCTCTTTCTTTTTAGGCTCGCGTTTTGCATCTTTTAAAGCTTGCATTAACATCCATTCTATTTGGCCGTTTGTAGACCTGAACTCATCTGCAGCCCATTTTTCAATAGCTTTTATCATATCTTCATTAACTCGCAAAGCGAAAGCTTTCTTTTTTGCCATTTTATTTTTTTACAAATGAAACAATTGTTTGGATGAGTTGTTTTGAAACGGGAAAGTCTGGATTGTTATAAGATTTTAAATTATCTTCCTCATTTTCGATGTTTTTTAAAACGTGGTTCATATTTTTTATGACAACATACTCAGCATCTGGTTTTGCTTTTTTTAAATTTTCTGCATCAGAAATAAGTACTTGAAAATCTTTATCACCATTGATAATTAGAGTTGGTATTGTTACTTTTTTTATCTCTTCTAGAGGATTCAATTCAATCCAAGAGCTTAAAAAAGGTTGGTTTGGTTTTGCAAATAAAGACATTAAGTTTGGATCTACTTCTTTAATTTCACCAGTTTCTTTTAACTCTTTAAAATATTGTACAGTAAGTGCACCAAAAATTGGACTCTGTGCAGTAATTTGTCTTACCAAAGTTTTGTCAATGGTTTCTCCTGCACCAGCAATAGAAATATATTTATCTAAATTTTTTAAAGCCATCATTGCAATTAAAGAACCTTGACTATGGCCTGCTAGAATAATTTTTGTGAAGCGTTTATCTTTTTTAAAGTGATGTACAACTTCTCTTATATCAAAAATAAAATCATTAATAAAAACACCATCTTTTAAAAAAGAAGCATTTTTACGGTTTGCAATTCTTTTATCATAACTAAAAAAAGCAATATTTTCTTTGTTTACTAAATCTCTAAATTGTTTAATATATTGTGGTGTATTCCCATTTCTATCTACAGAACCAGAACCATGTACCCAAATAATTAAAGGTTGTTTTTCTGCAGAATACGTTAAGGTTCCTGGCAATTGAATTGCTTGGTTATTAATAGTTATTTCTTCGGTTTTAATTTGTGCAATTGCAACTGTAACTCCAAATATATAAACTACTAAATATGTAATAACTCTAATCATTTTTTTTATTTAGATATGTTTTTAAAACATTTATGGCTTCCTCTTTTTTCTGGGTACCAATTAATAATTTTTTGCTATTTTTTAATTCTAACTGTATACCAACATCACCAGAAACATTGATGGCTTTTCCTTTTCCACTATTCCAAAATGCGCCACCTTTTAAACCCCAACCACCATATTCTCCTATAGGATCATAAGTTCTTATAGAAGCTGTTTCTATTTCACTCCATCTAATAACTCTTAATTTAAAGTGAAAAGGAAAAAATTGGTAATGAATTCCTTTTTCGTCGATTCTGGTTTTTAACTTAAAAGCAAAAATAATAAGGGCAGAAGCTAAAATTCCTATAAGCGTTAAAACAAATTGGTTTGTAGTTATATTTGAGTTTTCTTTAGCATATTCTTGTGCTATAATTGCTATAGGAACAATTAAACTTACAGCTATCAAAACAATCAACCAAAGTTGCGTAAAACGTTGTTCTTCTTTAAAAATTTTCATTCTTACCTGTTTTTGTCTCTTTCTAAAACAATAGCATTCCAATTACTTGGCATCTCTTTTAAAACCCAACCCTCTCTTGCATATTGATTTAATAAATCTTCAAAGTTTTGAGTTCTATTTCTAAAACCTAATTTTAATGTTACTACTTTATATTCTTTCATAATGTTTCGTTTTCATCATTTTTAAAAACTACGAGTGCTAAAACTACACCTATTAAGGTGCCAACTAAAGAACCGTAAATTGTGCTCATTGCTATATTACCTGTAACAGCTCCAATTGTTGTGCCAATAGAACTACCTATTGCTACACCAACTCCAATAGATGTAATCTGTTTATTGTTCATAGTTTTTATTATTATTTAAGTTTCAAAGTTTTTATTTTAAATACTAATGACTTAAAGTTCCAGCATTTACAACAGGTGAAGCCTCTTTGTCTCCACATAAAATCACTAATAAATTACTAACCATTGCAGCTTTACGCTCTTCATCTAACTCAACAATTTGTTTTTTGTTCAGTTCTTCTAAAGCCATTTCTACCATTTCTACTGCACCTTGTACAATTTTATGTCTTGCAGCAACAATTGCTGTGGCTTGTTGTCTTTTTAACATAGCAGAAGCAATTTCTTGAGCATAGGCTAAATAACCAATTCTGGCCTCTAAAACTTCTATACCTGCAATAGATAAACGTTCATCAATTTCTCTTTCTAAAGCTTCCGAAACTTCATTTACACTAGATCTTAGGGTAATATCTTCATCATGACCTTCATCAGCAAAATTATCATAAGGATACATACTTGCTAATTTTCTAACAGCAGCATCTGTTTGAACGCGTACAAAGTTTTCATAATTATCTACATCAAAAGCAGCTTTATATGTATTTGTAACTCGCCAAACTAAAATGGTAGAAATCATAATAGGGTTTCCAAGTTTGTCGTTTACTTTTAAACGTTCACTATCAAAATTACTTGCTCGTAAAGAAATGGTTTTTTTTTTTTTTTTTTGATTTGCCCATTATAAACTATTGTCTTTAATAGTACCTACATATTTACCAAAGAGTAAAATTACTTTTGAGGTATTTGGGTTGACTAAAATAAAGCCAAAGAAACCGATAAAACCAATTATTGTTAAAGGAATATATATTGGTGTTTCTTTAATTATGCACATTACAATTCCTCCAAAGAAAAGTAAAAACACGACTAGTAACATTAAATAACCGTTGGCAAGTTTAATAATTTTTTCTGTTTTCATTATTATTGATTTAGTATGATATTAAAATGATATCACAAAGATATAATATTTTTTTTCATATTTCCAAATTTTTAAAGAATTATTTTATACATTCGCTAAGAATTTATAATAATAGTTACAAATGAAAATTAAATTATTTTTGATAATCTCTTTACTCTTTTTTTCTACAGATACAGAAGAAGCAGCATTAGTTTGGGGTAAAAACGGACATAGAGCAACTGGTCAAATTGCAGAAAAACATTTAACAAGAAAAGCTAAAAAATGTATAGATAAAATTTTAAAAGGGCAGAGTTTGGCTTTCGTATCTACATTTGCAGATGAAATAAAGTCAGATAGAAAGTATAATAAATACTATTCTTGGCACTATATAAATATGGATTTTGATGAGACATACGAAACTGCAAAGAAAAATCCGCAAGGAGATTTGGTTACAGGAATAAATAAATGTATTTCAGTTTTAAAGGACAAAAAAAGCTCTGATGAAGATAAAGAGTTTTATTTAAAAATGTTGGTGCATTTTGTAGGCGATTTACACCAGCCAATGCATATTGGACGAAGAGAGGATAAAGGAGGAAATACAATACAAGTGCAATGGTTTGGAAAAGGTACAAATTTGCATAGAGTTTGGGACACAGATATGATTGATGATTGGGAAATGAGTTATTTAGAATTGGCTAATAATGCCAAAGATGTTACTAAAAAACAAGTGAAATCAATCCAAAAAGGGACTGTTGTAGAATGGGTAGATGAGGTACACGAATTAACAAAAGAAGTATATAAATCTGTAAAAGTTGGTGAGAATTTACGATACAGATATTCTTATAATCACTTTGGTACTGTAAGGACACAGTTACAAAAAGGAGGTATTCGTTTAGCAAAAGTTTTGAACGATATTTTTGATTAGATTTTTTTTAGCTACAGTAAAAACCTCATAATCTTTCTATTATGAGGTTTTTCTGTTAAGAATCAGTTAATTATTGATGTTCTTCTTTAAAAATGTGTAATTTTATAAAATGATAAAAAAATCAATTTTTATAGCTTTCGTTTTTCTTGGGCTTTTTTCCTGTAAAAAAGAGAATGCTAAAAATGATATTTCTGAAAAATTAACAACAAAAACTAAGTTAATATCTTCAGTAAAAACATACACATACAAAGAGTTACAATCTTTATTAGACAAAAAAGATGACAAAACATATATCATTAATTTTTGGGCAACTTGGTGTGGACCTTGTGTAAAGGAATTACCTTATTTTGAAAAAATAAACCAAGAATATGCGTCTAAAAATGTTGAGGTAATTTTGGTGAGTCTAGATTTTCCTAAACAAGTAGACAAAAGATTGATTCCTTTTATCAACAAGAAAAAATTACAATCTGAAGTCATTTTATTAGATGATGCAAACGAAGATTTTTGGATTAAAGATATTAGCGAAAAATGGACTGGAGCAATACCAGCAACGTTAATTTACAATGCAAAAAACAGAAATTTTTACGAGCAATCTTTTGATTATAAAACCTTAGAAAACGAATTACAAACTTTTTTAAAACCATAAAAAAATGAAAACATTCAAAATTTTAGCATTCCTATTTGTTGCAGTTGTCACAACAGCTTTTACTTTAAAAACAGACGAATCTGGTTATAAAGTTGGTAATGTTATAGAAAATTTTACGTTAAAAAACATAGATGATAAAATGGTTTCATTATCAGACTATAAAGATGCAAAAGGGTTTATTATCATTTTTACGTGTAATATGTGTCCTTATTCTGTAGCTAATGAAGATAGAATTATTGCTTTAAATAGTAGATATGAAAATAAAGGATTTCCTGTAGTTGCTATCAACCCAAATGATCCTGAGGCTTCTAAAGGCGATAGTTTTGCAGATATGAAAATACGAGCAAAAGCAAAAGGGTTTAACTTTCCTTATTTATTTGATGCTGGGCAAAAAGTATATCCAAAATTTGGAGCTACAAAAACACCACATGTTTATATAGTTAGTAAATCTAGAATGAAAGTAGAATATATTGGTGCTATAGATAATAGTTCTAGAAACCCAGATAAAGTAACAGAAAAGTATGCAGAAGATGTTGTTGATGCTTTATTAGCTGGAAAAAAACCGACTAAAACTGAAACAAGAGCAATTGGTTGTTCTATTAAGGTGCAATAGAAAAAAGATTCATTAAATTTTTTCTCAAAACTAAAAAAAATCCTAAGTTTTATTACTTAGGATTTTTTTTGCATCTTAAAACTAAGACTTAAAAACATTCTTTATTTTATCTTTAGTATTACCAAAAACACTAGAAATTTTTGATTTTAAGGCAGTTTTTGCTGTAATTTTATGTAATGAAGATTTTGTATCATCAGAAAGTTGGTTAAAGTAAGATTCTTGCACCCAAAGTTGATCTCCTGCAATATGGTTCATCTTATTTAAAATACAGATAAAATTATTTTTCAATAAAAATTCTTCGATATCATTTTTTAGTGCTTGACCTTCGTACAAAGCAATTTTTTCTACTTCTAACCAAATGGAGTTGATGTTAGAAATCATTTTGTTTGCACCTTCAAGTACCATTAATTCTGCTCCTTGTACATCCATATGAATAAAATCTATACCATCAATTTTTTCATCATTACAAAAATTTTCTAAAGTTTCAGTTTTAATAGTAATAGACTCTTTAAATTCTAACCAAGGGTGAACCTCTTTCGTTTTTCCGGGTTTGTATAAGGAAGAACTTTTGTTCCCAAAATCTGTAGAATTGTCTCTAGGTGTATCTTTATTTGGTGGTTTGCCAGAAGAAACATAAAATGTTGCTTCTCCTTTTTTAGAAGATAAACCTAATTCAAACGCATATAAATTTTTTAAATTATGATTTTTTTTATTTTTTAAAACTTGTAAATAGTTATTAGGTATAGGCTCAAAAGCATAAATTCTACTTTTTGGAAATAAAGAAAGATATCGAACACTACTTAAACCTTCGCAAGCGCCAATATCAAAAAAAACTAATTCTTTATTTGTGTCAAATAATTTAGTAATAACGGTTTCGTGTAATGCTAATTTTGTACTCATAGTAATTTAATTATGGTAATTTAAGTATTTTCTTTTAATTGAAAAATTATTTCCTTTCTAGAAAGTCTTGATAGGAAATTTGTGTAATCGCTTTCCCTAAAGAATCTAACATTTTTGTATTTTTACCAAATTCTAAAATTGGTTTATCACCAATATAATCATATAGTAAATGACCTTTTTTAGTTAGGATTCCAAATCCTTTGTTAAAAATATAATGCGCATATTGTTTTTCTGAACTGTTTAATATATTCTTACTAAAAACAAAATCTTTATTGTTGCCTCCTAACAAATCTAATAAAGTATATGAAAAATCTACTTGGCTAGAAAAGTTGTCAATTTCTATTCCTTTTTTATGCAAAGCACCACCCAACCATAACATAGGTGTTCTAAATTTTTTAGGCGAAAAATAAGGGCCTTTATGTTTTGGAGAACTGTGTCCATGATCTCCCATAATTACAATTAAAGTGTTTTTATACCAGTTTTGTTTTTTTGCATCTTCTATAAAATCGCCAATAACCTTGTCTGTATATACGTGCGCACTTCTGTAATTATTGTCCTCACTATCATTACCAAATTTGTAATCACCTTTTATTTCATAAGGTTCATGGCTAGACAAAGTGAGTGCTATTTTAAAAAAAGGAGCTGACTGTTTTTTTGCCAAATCTTTAGCAAAACGCTTCATAAAAACATCGTCATAAGCACCCCATTTAGAGTTCCAATCTTTTTTATCGAATGCACTTCCATCTACAATTTCGTTGATTCCTGCATTTCTTAAATAAGTATTCATATTTCCAAAATTCAAATCTCCACCATAATAAAATGAAGTTTTGTAACCAATAGCTTCCATTTTTTTTGGCAACATTGGTAAACTTCTTGTTTTATTGGGCATTCGCATAATTCTTTTTACAGGTTGAGGATAATAACCACTTAAAATAGCAGGAATTGCTTTGTCTGTTCTGTCTCCATTTCCATAAAAATTGGTAAATAAAATTCCTTCTTTAGAAAGTCTGTTTAAATTAGGAGTTACACCAGATTCGCCACCTAAAGAACCCACAACTTTAGCAGATAAACTTTCCCAAAGAATTAAAACAATATTGGGTTGTTTGGTGTTTAAAATACTGTCTGTATTTGCTTCTAAAAGCTCATTTTTTGTTCTGTTGATGATTTTTTTTGCAGTTTCATCATCAAAATAAGTGTATGGGTTTTTACCATCTGTTTTATGAGTAATGGTGTTGAAGAAGTTCCAAATAAAATTTGTTGCAGCGTGATTTGCAAACATTTTGCTAGAAAAATACACATTACTTTGGTTTACAGGTATGGTTTGGAAACCTCCTCTTACAGGAATAATTAAGGCAGCAGTTATCAACAAAAAAACTGGAGCTAATAACCAATTTGTAAAATAGATTTCAGAAGTTTTTTGATGAATAAATTTCTTGTAAATCTTAAAAAATAAAAAAGTTAAAATTGCCCAAGCACAAATACCTAAAAATAAATGCAGACTAGAAACTGTAGCAATCATTAACTCTGGTGTGTTTAAATATGGCAGTAAAGAACTGTCTATTCTTATGCCCCAAGCTTGGTACAATCCAGCATCAATTAATAATAAAAGATTGATGATTAAAAGTAATAAAAAAGTATACCATTTTAAAATTTTAAAAATATTTTTAGAAATTACTAGTGATGAAATAATCATCATTAAAAAAGGAAGAATACTTAGATAAGCAGCAAAAGAAATGTCTAATTGCAACCCATATAAAAATGTTTTTATTGAGGTTGAAAAACCTAACTCTTGTGTTTTTTCATAATAATATCCTAAGAAAAAAACTCTTGAAAAAATAAAATAGCAAACCCAAAAAAGGTAATAATAAATAATAAAAATACATCTACTTTTAAAACCTTTCATCTTTTATTCTGTTACTTTTAAACGAGCTTTTGCAGTTACAGAAACGTCTGCATAATCATAGTTTAAGAATTTTAAATAGCCTGTAATTGCAATCATTGCAGCATTGTCTGTGGTGTATTCAAATTTTGGAATATAGGTTGTCCAACCAAAGTGTTTTTCAGCCAATTGCAATCTTTTTCTAATTTCTGAGTTTGCAGAAACGCCACCAGCAATTGCAATATGCTTAATGTCAGTTTGTTTTACGGCATTTTTTAGTTTATCCATTAAAATTTCTACAATTGTAAATTGAATGGAGGCACAAATATCATTCAAGTTTTCTTTGATGAAATCTGGATTTATTCGTTGCTGTTTCTGAATAAAATATAAAATACCAGTTTTTAAACCACTAAAACTAAAATCTAAATCGCCTACTTTTGGTTTGGTAAATTTATATGCTTTTGGGTTTCCTAGTTTTGCATATTTGTCTATTAATGGACCTCCAGGATAAGGCAATCCTAAAATTTTGGCAGATTTATCAAAAGCTTCTCCAACAGCATCATCTATAGTTTCGCCCAAAATTTCC
Source organism: Polaribacter sp. (assembly GCA_045110395.1). Lineage (GTDB taxonomy): Bacteria > Bacteroidota > Bacteroidia > Flavobacteriales > Flavobacteriaceae > Polaribacter. The sequence continues at coordinate 9,241 of JBGCFX010000034.1, read as the reverse complement.
ATTTCAAAATAATTGGTAATTTTAACAATTTGTGTATGTCCACCACTTATGGTTAAACAAATAAATGGAAAAGGAGGTATTTTACTCTCTTCTTTATCTTCTATAAAATGGGCTAAAATATGCGCTTGCATGTGGTTTACGTCTATCAACGGAATTTGCAATCCTAATGCCAAAGATTTGGCAAAAGAAGTACCCACTAACAAAGAACCCATTAAACCTGGGCCTTTTGTAAATGCAATTGCAGAAAGTTCTGTTTTAGAAATATTTGCTTGTTCTAAAGCTTGTTGTACAACTGGTACAATATTTTGTTGATGTGCTCTTGAAGCTAATTCTGGCACAACACCTCCATATTTTGAATGCACTTCTTGGTTGGCAACTACATTGCTTAAAATAGTTTTATTGCAAATTACAGAAGCACTTGTATCATCACAAGAAGATTCGATGGCCAATATGTAAACAGGTTTATTCATAAAAAAATAATAGCTACAAAATTAACAATATTTTTAAGGAACTATCTATAATTTAAGAGCAGAAATTTAATTGTTTGTTAAAATTACACGAACTTTGTAATAAATGGCAATATTATTGATTGTTATCAATATAAAATCATCAACTAAAATTACATCGTCATCAAAAAAGCTGGGAAAAAGATACTAAAATGGATTGGGTACATAGTGCTCTTTTTATTATTGATTAGTATTATACTGTCTTTGCCAGTAGTACAAACAAAATTAGGAAGTTATTTAACCAATAATTTAAACGAAGAATACAATATTAATATTTCTATAAAAAAAGTTGATTTATCTTTTTTAGGAAAAGTTGGATTAAAAAGTGTAGAAATTAGAGATCATCATCAAGATACTTTAATTTTTGTAAAAAAACTAAATACATCTATTTTAAGTGCTAAAAGTATTTTAGATAGCGAAATTAATTTAGGTACTATTTCTTTAGAAGACGTTTATTATTACACAAAAACATATAAAGGAGAGACTAACGATAATATGTCTATCTTTTATGGTAGTTTTGGTGATGACAGCCCAACAGATTCTCTTGCAAAACCTTTTATACTTAGGTCTTCTAATGTGTATGCAGATAATCTAAATTATAGATTAATTAATGCAAATAAAAAGGATTCTGTTAATTTTTCTGCAAAAAATATTGGTGGTAATTTACAGGATTTACTTGTGTATGGATCCGATTTTTCTACCAAAGTTAGAGGTCTTTATTTTATAGATAATAAGGATTTAGATGTTACTAGTTTAACATCAGATTTTTCTATAAAAGATACTGCAATGCGTTTTGAAAATACCACATTGCAGACTAGAAAATCTAAGATTACAGCAGATATTAATTTTTTATACAAGCCAGGAGATTTGTCTTTTTTTAATGACAAAGTTCGTGTCAAAGCAAATTTTAAGAACAGTAAAATAGCAGTACAAGATTTAAAAAAATATTATAATGAATTGGCAAGTAATGATTTAATTCGTTTTTCTGGTAAAGTAAATGGACCTTTAAATAATTTCTCTTTAAATAATTTGAATCTTAAATCTAGAAAAGGCATTAAAATTATTGGTGATTTAGCTTTTGTAAATGCTGTTAATAATGAAAGAGGTTTTATTTTTGAAGGAGATTTAAAGAACTTAACAGCTACTTATAAAGGGTTAAAAAGTATTTTGCCAAACGTTTTGGGCAAAACTTTGCCATCAGAATTTAATAAATTCGGCAAATTTTTAATCAAAGGAAAAGTAAAAGTTACACCAGAGCAAATGAATGCTACTATTAATTTAAACTCAAAAATTGGTAGTATAATTTCTGATTTACAAATATCTAATTTAGATGATATAGATTACGCTTCTTACAATGGTGAAATTGAGTTAGAATCTTTTGATGTAGGAGTTTTATTTGATGATCCAATATTTGGTAAAGTAAGTCTAAAAGGAGATGTAAATGGAAGTGGTTTTAAGTTAGAAAGTGTAAATACATCCTTTATTGGTAAAGTTTCAGAACTAAATTTCAATAATTATTCTTATCAAAATATTACTGCAAATGGGCAATATCAAAATAATAAATTTGATGGTTTTTTAGACATAGATGATCAGAATTTTAAAATGAAATTTAATGGTTTAGCAGACCTTTCCCAAGAAATTAATAAGTTCGATTTTAAATCTGATATCACCTTTATTAATTTAAAAGAAACCAATCTTTTTGTAAGAGATAGTATTTCTTTATTGAAAGGAAATATTGAGTTAGATATTGAAGGAAATACGTTAGATGATATTACTGGTAAAGCTACTTTTAATAATATTTTGTATACCAACGAAAAAAAAGAATTCGAGTTTAAAGAATTTATAGTAACATCTTCATTAAAAGACAGCATAAAAAGGATAGAAGTAGATTCTAAAGATATTGCAAAAGGATATATTTCTGGTAAGTTCTCTTTTTCAGAATTTCCACTAGTTGCACAAAATGCATTGGGTAGTATCTATACAAATTACAAACCTTATCAAGTAGCACCTAATCAATTTTTAGATTTTAATTTCGAAATATATAATCAGGTAGTAAACGTATTTTTTCCTGATATTTTTATAGATAACAAAACAAAAATTAAAGGAAAAATTAATTCTGATAAAGATTTATTTCGATTAAATTTAAACTCTCCTAGAGTTGCACTTTATGGAAATGAAATTAAAGAAATAGCCTTAAGAACAGATAATAAAAACCCTCTATACAATACCTTTTTATCTGCTGAAGATGTAGATACAGAGTTTTATAAGGTTTCTAAGTTAAAATTGATAAATCTTACAAGAAATGATACATTATTTTTTAAATCTGAATTTAAAGGAGGAAATAAGAAAAACGAAGACTTTAATTTAGACTTCTTCTATACCTTTAATAAAGAAGGTAAATCTGTAATTGGTTTCGAAGATTCTTCATTTAAGTTTAAAGAAAATATTTGGAATATTAACCCAGACAAAGCAAATTCAGATAAAATAACGTTCGATTTAAAGACAAATGAATTTAATTTTAGTCAATTCAAATTAGAATCTGGAGAGCAAAAGATAGAATTTGCAGGTAATTTAAAAGGTGATACAGAAAAAATATTGTTAGCAGATTTTACCAAAGTAAAACTGCAAAGTTTTCTACCAGAAATAGATAGTTTGGCTTTAAAAGGAGAATTGTCTGGTAATTTAGATTTTGTGCAAAAAGAAGGGCAATACAAACCTGAAGCAACATTAGCAATCAAAGGTTTTGAAGTTAATAACTTTAAACAAGGAGATTTAGCCCTAAATGTTGTTGGCGATAATTCTTATGAAAAATATAAGGTAGATTTATCCATAGAAAACAAAAAAGTAAAAAGTATTGCAGCAACTGGTAATTTAGATTTTTCTACCCAAAGACCTTTAATAGATTTAGAGGTTTATTTAGAAGAATTTGGTTTAGATGCCTTTAGTCCTTTAGGTCAAGATGTTTTATCATCCATAAGAGGTACTGCTTCTGGTAATTTTAATTTAAGAGGTTTTTTAGGTAACCCAGAAATGGATGGAACACTGTACTTAAAAAATGCAGGTTTAAAATTCCCGTATTTAAATGTTGATTATAATTTTGTTGGAGAGCCACAAATTACATTGCAACAACAATATTTTATCCTTGAAAATTTTTCTTTATTAGATACAAAGCATAAAACAAAAGGAAAATTGAATGGTAATGTTTTTCATAGAAACTTTGATAAATGGGGTTTAGAAATAAATATTGAAGGAGATAATCTATTAGTCTTAGATACCAAAGATTCAGAAGAAGCCTTGTATTATGGTTCTGCGTTTATTGATGGTAATGCAAGTATTACTGGCTTAACAGATCAATTAACTATAGATGTAAATGCCAAAACAATGCCAGGAACTGTTTTTGTAGTTCCTTTAAAAGATGTAGTAACTGTAGATAGTTATCGTTTAATTCACTTTAAAAATAAGGAAACAAAAATAGTAGACAGACAAAAAGAATTAGCTTTAGAATCTCTAAAAGGTTTGTCTTTAAATATAGATTTAGAAGTAACAAAAGATGCAACAGCACAAGTTGTAATTGATGAGGTTTATGGAAGTCAATTAACAGGAAATGGAAGTGGAAATCTGCGCATAGAAATAAATACTAGAGGTAAATTTAATATGTATGGAGATTATACTATAGAAAAAGGAGTATACGATTTTAAATACGGAGGTATTGTAAACAAACCTTTTGTTATTCAAAAAGGTGGTGTTGTTTCTTGGAATGGCAATCCAACAGAAGCAAATTTAGATGTAACAGCAGTTTATAAAGCCAAAGCCAATCCAGGAATTTTGTTAGAAAACTTTAATTCTAATAGAAAGATAGAAGTGGATTTAGTAACTAGAATTACAGGAGGTTTGTTTAGTTCTAAACAAGAATTAGATATACAATTAACCAATGTAGATCCTACAATTGCAGGAGAATTAGAATTTATTTTAAATGATAATAATGTAAACCAAAAAACAACACAATTTATTTCTTTGTTAGCATTTGGTAATTTTGCAAACCCAGATAGAACAGATTTTGATGCCAATGCAACACTAACAAGTACAGCTTCTAATGCTGTAGCTGCAGCTTTTTCTAGTTTGCTAAATAATCCTGACAGTAAATTTCAATTAAATTTAGATTATCAACAAGGAGATAGAGGTAATGACTTAGATCGTTTAAATATAGATAATCAATTCGATTTTTCCGTAAGTACACAAGTTAGCGATCGTGTTATAATTAATGGGAAAGTAGGTGTGCCAATTGGTGCACAAACTCAATCTAGTGTTGTTGGTGAAGTAAAAGTAGAGGTTCTTTTAAATAAAGAGGGTAATTTTAGAGGTGTTATTTTTAATCGTCAGAATGAGATTCAGTATTCTCAACAAGAAGAAGGTTATACTCAAGGAATTGGTTTGTCTTACCAAGTTAATTTTAATACTTTATCAGATTTATTAAGAAAAATAGGTTTGAAAAGTAAAAAGAAAAATAAAAAGATTTCCACAAAAAAAGATACCCTAAAAAAAACTAAGAAAGAGTTTGATAATTTTGAGGGTAATTAACTCAAAATCTTTAAAAACCTAATTATTTTTTAACTGATTTTTATCAGTATTTAACATAGTAAACACTTGTAAGTTTGTGCTGTTAAAAATTAACAAAATGATAATAAAATGACTTTTTATCATCACAAAAAATAGGTTAATTTAGCCTTTAAAACTATACAAATTAGCCTAAAACGATTTCGTAGTTTTTTTATTTTAAATGATTATAAAGCATTAATTTTACATCAGAATATATGAAGAAAATTAAAAAAATAGCAGTCATGACTTCTGGAGGAGATTCTCCAGGAATGAATGCAGCAATAAGGTCTGTAGTTAGAGCATCTGCTTATTACAGAGTAAGTTGTGTAGGTATATACAGAGGTTATGAAGGCTTAATTGAGGGAGATTTTATAGAGCTAACTGCTAGAAGCGTTAATAATATTATTAACAAAGGTGGTACTATTTTAAAATCTGCTAGATCAGAAGGGTTCAGAACCAAAGAAGGTAGAGCACAAGCTTATGAGCACTTAAAAGAAAATGAGATTCAAGCAATGGTTATTATCGGTGGAGATGGTTCTTTTACAGGTGCAGTAATTTTTAACGAAGAATTTAATTTTCCTGTTATTGGTATTCCAGGAACTATAGATAATGATATTTTTGGAACTTCGCACACACTTGGTTACGATACAGCATTAAATACTGCAGTTGAAGCTATAGATAAAATTAGAGATACAGCATCTTCTCACAACAGATTATTTTTTGTTGAAGTTATGGGAAGAGATGCAGGTTTTATAGCATTAAACGCTGGAGTTGGAGCAGGAGCAGAAGAAATTTTAATTCCTGAAGAAGATTTAGGTTTAGAAAGAATGTTAGAATCTCTTAAAAAGAGTAGAAGAACAGGTAAATCATCTAGTATTGTTGTGGTTGCTGAAGGAGATAAATCTGGTAAAAATGTATATGAACTTGCACAATATGTAGAAGAAAATTTACCAGAATACGATGTAAGAGTATCTGTTTTAGGACACATGCAAAGAGGTGGTTCTCCATCTTGTTTTGATAGAGTTCTAGCCAGTAGATTGGGTGTAAAGTCTGTAGAATTAATATTAGACGGAAAAACCAATTTAATGGTAGGTTTAAAAAATAATGAAGTAATAAGTACAAGTATTGCAGAGGCAATTAAAGGAGGTCATTCTATAAATCAAGAACTTTTAAGAGTTTCTGATATTATGACAACATAAAAATAATAAGTAAATAAAGATTAAAAAAATGATAAAAATAGGAATTAACGGATTTGGAAGAATAGGTAGATTAGCATTCAGATCTTCAGTATTAAGAGATAACGTACAAGTAGTTGCAATTAACGATTTATTAGATGTAGATTATTTAGCTTACATGTTAAAATATGATTCAGTACATGGTAAATTCGATGGAACTGTAGACGTAAAAGACGGTAAATTAGTTGTAAACGGAAACGAAATTAGAATCACTGCAGAGAGAAATCCAGCAGATTTAAAGTGGGATGAAGTAGGAGCAGAATATGTAATAGAATCTACAGGATTTTTCTTAACAGAAGAAACTGCAGGAAAGCATTTAGAAGCAGGAGCTAAAAAAGTAGTTTTATCTGCACCTTCTAAAGATCATACACCAATGTTTGTAATGGGTGTAAACAACACTGAATTAAAAGCAGATCAAAAAATATTTTCTAACGCATCTTGTACAACAAACTGTTTAGCACCTTTAGCGAAAGTATTAAATGACAATTTTGGAATAGAAGAAGGTTTAATGACTACAGTACATGCTACTACAGCAACACAATTAACTGTAGATGGTCCTTCTAGAAAAGATTATAGAGGAGGCAGAAGTGCTATGTTAAACATTATTCCTGCGTCTACAGGTGCTGCTAAAGCAGTTACCAAAGTAATACCTGCTTTACAAGGTAAGTTAACAGGAATGGCATTTAGAGTTCCAACTGCAGATGTATCTGTAGTAGATTTAACGGTTCGTTTAGAAAAGGAAACTACTTACGAAGAAATAAAGAAAGTCTTTAAGGCAGCTTCTGAAGGAGAAATGAAGGGTGTTTTAGGATATACGGATGATGCTGTTGTTTCTCAAGACTTTGTTTCAGATACACACACAAGTATTTTTGATGCTGGTGCGGGGATTGAATTGAATTCTAAGTTCTTCAAATTAATCTCTTGGTATGATAATGAAGCAGGTTTTTCTAACAAAATGATAGATTTAGCACAGCATGTAGCTAGTCTTTAAAAAAATTAATTAAGATTTAAACTATTCCTGGAAAGAATGATGCTATAATTTCATTATTTTCAGGAATAATTATTTTAAGACCTATGATTTTAATAGTAGACAGTGGTGCAACCAAGTCTGATTGGATTTCTTTAGATAATAACGGGGAGCAATTATTTGTTACCCAAACCCTAGGCTTAAGCCCAGAAGTTTTAACTAGAGATGTAATTGAGGACCGTTTGGCAAATAATTTTGAACTTTCTAAGAATAGGGAAGAGGTAAGTTACTTGTATTTTTATGGTGCAGGTTGCGGTACCGACAGGATGAAGAATTTTTTAAAAGAAATCTTCGAGAGTTTTTTTCCTAATTCTAAAATAGAAGTTAGGGAAGACACTTATGCCGCTATCTACTCTACTACAAAAGTTGGCCACCAAGGTATTGTTTGTATTTTAGGAACTGGTTCTAATTGTAGTTATTACGATGGGCACCAGTTATTCCAGAAAGTAACCTCTTTAGGATACATTTTAATGGATGATGGAAGTGGCAATTTTTTTGGAAGAAAACTTTTAAGAGATTATTATTTCCATAAAATGCCGCAAGACTTAGGCCATAAGTTTGCTAAGGAGTACGAACTGGACGCAGATGTTATAAAGGAAAACCTTTACAAACAACCTAATCCAAATACCTATTTAGCAACTTTTGCAAAGTTTATTGTGGAGAACAAAGCACACCCATACTGTAAAGGAGTAATTGATAAAGGTTTCCAACAGTTTGTAAATAACTACATTATGCAGTTTGAGCTGGCTACAAAAGTGCCAGTGAGTTTTGTAGGTAGTATTGCTTATTACCTGCGCGAAGAACTTGCAACTGTAATACACAGAAACGACCTAATCTTAGGCGTAATTAGACAAAGACCAATAGACGGTCTTGTAGAATTTCATAAGAGTACTATTTAATAGCAATCATAGAAATTTCTACATTAACAAATTTGGGAAGATTAGCTACCTCCACAGTCTCTCTTGCTGGAGCGGTATCTGCGTTAAAGTAAGCACCATAAGCTTCGTTAATATCCGCAAATTGATGCATATCTTTTACAAAGATTGACGTTTTTACCACGTTCCCAAAAGTCATTCCTGCCGCAGTAAGAATTGCTTTTAAATTCTCCATAGACTGGGTGGTTTCTTTTTTAATATCGCCCTCTACTAAATTACCGGTTGCAGGATTAATAGGAATTTGGCCAGAGATATAAAGGGTGCCATTTATTAGTGTTGCTTGGTTGTATGGTCCAATAGGAGCCGGAGCATTTGGTGTAGTAATTATTTGTTTCATTAGTGCAGTTGTTTTTTAAATTTTCAAGTTTTTTATTTTCCTTACATCTTACAGCTATCTTAACCGTTGACTTCTACTTTCCCATTTTAAATCTTGTAAAATAGAACTGCTAATACCAATAAAGAAATCCCAGCGTTCATTACGCCCAAAAGGAACCCAATTAAACCTTAAATCAAAGCTTTTAAGGTTTCTTTGAAACCCTAATTGTCACTCCGTGACGACGCGCTTGCCTTTCGTGATGTGTTCAATGCACGCCCCTCGCTCGCCCGAAATCTGCCGACATCCGGGTCCGCCACATACCGTGGCATCATGATCAGCGCACCTGCAAATGAAAGCAGCGGCGATCTGTCAGAGCGTGCCGCTATTGGCCAAGCGAATGTCAATGTCACATTTGGCAGCGCAAACAACGGGCGTATCACCGCAAACGCTGCAAATTTCTATAATGGCAAAGGTGCACAATTGGCCGGCGACCTCACCTTTGGGACCTCGCGCTATCTTCGGCAAAGCAGCACTGGCGCAGTGTCGTTCACCGGCACGGTAAATGGCACATTGACGGCAACAAATGGCCGGAAGCTTGCATTTGACCGACAATCATTGGCTGGCTT
>JBGCFX010000033.1:0-9670 GCA_045110395.1 Polaribacter sp. | reverse complement strand
TTTATTATTTGGAAGGAGTTCCTTTGGTTAAAAAGAATATAATTAATTAAAGATAAATTTTGTACTGTAAAAAAAACCAAAAAACACCTTCTGGTATCTTGTTGTTTATAAAAGAATTTAATCTGTAATCTAAACCAAAGTTTATAGATTGATAATCTTTTACTTTGAAAGTAAAACTTGGTATAGTTCTTATCTCTAGATCATATCTTTTATTTGAGAAAATATTTACGTATTCATTACCAAGATTAAAATAAACCTTTAAGCTCTTTACAGGAATACTTATTCGAAACTTGTATCTTAATCTATGAATAGGTAAGTACTTATTTTGAAAACTTGCATCAAACCTCAATCGATTTGAAAACTTAATATTAACGATTTTACTATTATTTTTAATTTGTAACAAAAAACGATGCATTAGTGTGTTATTTTTTTCTACTCTTAAAACATAACCACCAGCATAAGACGTTTTGTTATTTTTTTGTTTAGTTGCTATAAAAGTATAATCTGTATGAATATAATTGTAATCAAAATTATTGTTTTCAGTCAAAAAGTTTGTAGCTAAATTTTGTCTAAATTCAGAATTAAAATTTATTTTCCAATTATTCAGTAATTTTTTTTCAACTCTAATTGAGGGTAAAATTCCTAATTCAAAATTATTTGACTGTGCTTTTGATTTTAAAGAGAAAAAAAGAAAAAATATAGCAATGGCTATTTTGAAATAAAAATTGATAGGCAATAAGAGTTAAAGTGTTCTTGCCTAAAACGAAATCAATCTTAAATACCCTAACTGATTTTTATTTTAATTGGCTTTTTTTCTTTTTTAGCTATTATACTTCTTAAAAGATTCATATCCTCACTAACCTTTCTATCAATTATTTTAGCATAATGTTGAGTAGTTTTAAGTGATTTATGACCTAACATTTTACTTACAGATTCAATTGGAACACCATTAGTTAAAGTGACTGTAGTTGCAAAAGTATGACGTGCTAAATGAAAGGTTAGATTTTTATTTATTCCACACAAATCCGCTATCTCTTTTAAATAAGCATTCATTTTTTGATTGCTTAAAATTGGTAAAAGTTTGTCGGAGTTTACAGTATCAAAATGTTGTTCATATTTTTTTAAGATATCTTCAGCTGATGATAATAATGGAATACTACTTTTGGTTTTCGTTTTTTTTCTGGTTGTCTTTATCCAACGTCTACCATCAATTCCAATAACAATATTATCTTCTGACAATTCTTTAACATCTGCATATGCTAAACCTGTAAAACAACTAAACACAAATATATCTTTCACTAAATTTAATCGGTTAATAGAAAATTCTTTATCTATCAATCTTTGTACTTCTTCTTCGTTTAAAAATTCTCTTTCTACTGTTTTTAAAGCTCCTTTCCAGTTAAAAAATGGGTCTTTATCAATCCAGTCGTTTGCATAAGCAATTCTGACAATTTTTTTAAAATTGGTAATATATTTAATTGTAGTATTATGTGCGCAATTCCTTTCCGTTTTTAGGAAGTATTCAAAGCCTGTAATGAACTTGTTATTAATTTCTGCTACAGAAATATCTTCTATTTTATATTCGTGATTGATATAATCTCTTAAATGCTTTTTAGCAGTTTTGTATCTTTCTGATGTGCCTAAAGCATAGTCCTTACCAACCAACTTTTCCATTTGAATATTATGATTTTCAAATATTTCCAAAATCATCTTTCTACTTTCATTCTTACCTTGGTAAATATTTCTAATATTAATGGCAGTAATTAACTTGTTTTCTTCGACTAATCTTTGGTGGATTTTATAGATGCGATTTGCAATACTGTCAATGTATTTATTTAGTTGTTGAGCTTCCCCAGAAGAACCTTTCATTTTACCTGCAGAAGAAATCCATTTTTTAACATCGACCTTTCTAGAAATACTTAATTCAGCTCTCTTACCATTTACGGTAATTCTTAAATAAATATTTGCTTTTCCATTTTTATCAGCTTTACTACGCTTAATATAAAAAATAAATGAGAATAAGTGTTGCATAGGTGTCAGTTAACTATTACAACATAAATATACAAAAAATAAATTAAAATTAACTATAACTAATTAAATATCAGTATATTTAGTTTAGTTAGGTGTCAGTTGGGAGTTTTTAAAATAGACACCTAATAAGCACCTTTAATATCAATTTTTAATCATTTTCATTGATAAGCAATAAACATTAAAAACCCTATAAACATAATATTTATAGGGTTTTAGTTGTTTTTGGATAATCCTTTGCAGAGAGGAAGGGATTCGAACCCTCGATACAGTTACCCATATACTACCTTTCCAGGGTAGCTCTTTCGACCACTCAGACACCTCTCTATAAATACAATTCTATTAACCCTTCTGGAGTTTCAACTTGTATTTGTTTGTTTTTTCTATCTACTTTTTTAATAAAATCATCAATCATAGGAATGAAAATTTCTTTTCCTTCTCTATCGATTTCAAAAAGTGGTTGTGCAGCTTTGTCGTTTATATGAACAATTTGCCCAACTTCGCCAAAATTAGCATCTACAACTGTAAAACCAATAACTTCATGAAAATAAAATTTATCTCCTTCTAATTTTGGTAATAAATCTAATGGCAAATAAATTCCACATTTTAAGATAGAATCTGCTTCTTCTTCAGAATACACATCTTCAAACTGAACACGTAATTGATTTCCTTTATGAAGCGAACTTTTTTCAATAAAAAATGGAACCAAGTTTGTGCCGAATTCGACATAAACTGATTCCATTTCTTTGTACAACTCAGGTTCATCTGTATCTAATTTGATAACAACTTCACCTTTAAAACTATATTTTGTTACGATTTTGCCTAAGTAAAAACAATCTTCTTTACGCATTGTCGTAGAAATTATAATTTATTCTGCTGCTTTTTCTTGAGCTTCATCAATTGTTTCAGGAGCTGTTTCAACTGCTTCTTCAGTTTCTGCAACTACTTCTTCAACCTCTTCCACAACTGGTTTTGCTGCTTCAATTCTTGCTTCGTTAACTGCTTTTTCTGCTGCTAAAGCTGCTGCTTTTGCTTCAGATTGAGCTTTAGATAAACCAGCTTCTTTATCAGAAACTTTTGTTGCTTTTTCTTCTAACCAAGCTGCAAATTTAGCATCTGCTTGTTCTTGTGTTAAAGCACCTTTTCTAATACCACCAACTAAATGGTTTTTTAACATTGCACCTTTGTAAGATAAAATGTTTTTTGCAGTATCAGTTGGTTGTGCACCATTTTGTAACCAAGCTACAGCTTTATCTACATTTAAATCGATAACTGCAGGATTTACATTAGGATTGTAAGTACCTATTTTTTCTAGGTATTTACCATCTCTTTTTGCACGTGCATCAGCAGCAACTATCCAATAGAATGGTTTCCCTTTTTTTCCGTGTCTTTGTAGTCTAATTTTTACAGACATAATTTGTTAATTTTTTAAGGTTCTCGACCTTGATTATTAAAAATCTTACCATCTCGTGATAAGTGGGCGCAAAAATACTAACTTTTTTTGATTACAAACTATTAAAACGCTATTAATTAACTTAATAAATCTATTTTATAAATTCTTCAAAAGTTTTAAGTTTTAAATCATCTAAAAATCTGACTTTCTTTTTAATTTTTGAATACTTCTTTTTTGCATTTTCGAACTCTTCTTCTATTACAGATAAACTCTCTAGTTCTGCATTGGAAGGTTTGTCATAGCTAGTTGCAATTTTACTATACAAATCTGTCATTTTTTCTCTCAATTGATTTTCTGCAGAACCTACATAATTATCTCCTGTTGTAATAACTAATGTTTCTTTTAACTCAGTTAATTTATCAATAATTTTACGCTTTTTAAGTTCTTTTGCTTTTACTAAAATAGCATCTAATTCATAGACCATATATGCTAACTTTTCTGTCATATCATACATTTTCATAGTAGTTTTATGTTTAAAACTCCTATCTGCTGCAGTTAGATTAGATTTTGGATCATAGACTAATTCTATTTTCTGTGTAAAAGTATCTCTTCCTTTTTTTAAGATTACATTATAAGTACCAGCTTCTATTAAAGGAGTTGTAAAACCGCTTAAACTAAACGTTTTTCCTTTCGCTACTTTTGGGTTTTTTAATCTATAATTCCAGTTTACAATATTAATTCCTTTAGATTTTCCTGGCCCTAATTTACTAATGGTTTTTCCGTTTTTATCCTGAATTTCTAAACTCATTTTTCCAAATGTGTGACGACTTTTTAAATGATATTTAATTTGAGCAGCTCTACTTGGGTTTGCACCAACAAATTGAGTTTCTGTACCAAAACTTCCAGAAAAAGCACCTTCTTCGAAAATTATAGTTGGCTTTGTTTTAAAGAAATGAACTTTTTTAGCCAATACTTCTTTATTAATCTCTCTTAAAGGTGAAATATCATCAATAATAATAGCACCTCTTCCATGAGTACCCATTACCAAATCGTTCGTTTTCTTTTGTAAATCGATAAAATGAACAGCAACAGCTGGCATATTATTAGTAAACTTATTCCAGTTTTTTCCTCCATCCATAGTAATATACAAACCGAATTCTGTTCCTAAGAACAACAAATCTGGGTTTACATAATCTTCTTGAATGTTTCTAACAAAACCAACTACATCATCTGTTATAATATTTTGCCAAGTTTTACCAAAATCTGTAGTTTTATATGCATAAGGTTTCATATCATTCATTGTATGCCCATCAAAAACAGCATACGCAGTTCCTTTATCAAAAACACTTGCTTCTATATGATATGTCCAAGTATTTTTGGGTAAATTTGGGATATTCATAGATGTGTTTGTCCAAGTTTTTCCGCCATTTTTAGTTACCTGTACATTTCCATCATCTGTACCCACCCAAATTACATTTTGATCTAAAGTAGATTCTGCAATTGTAAAAATAGTGGTGTGATTTTCTGCTCCGGAATTGTCCATAGACAAACCTCCAGAGCTATCTTGATCTTGTTTTAAAGGATCATTTGTTGTTAAATCTGGTGATATAATTTGCCAAGTATTACCCATATCTTCAGATTTATGTAAAAATTGACTTCCCATATAAAATCTGTTTGGTTGAGAGACACTAACAGCCATTGGTGCATTCCAATTAAAACGTAATTTTGCATATCCTTTTGGTTGTAAAGGCTGAATTGTTTTTATTCTTTTTGCATCTACATCATATCTCCAAACATTTCCAGCCCCTTGACTTTCTGAATAAATAATATTTTTTGTAGGATGCTTTAAAACTCTAAATCCATCTCCTCCTCCTATAGAATTCCAATCTCTTGCTTCAATTCCTCCAGGAGATGAAGAAGGTCCATACCAAGAACCATTATCTTGTAAACCTCCATAAATATTATAAGGTTCTGCATCATCTACACTTATATGATAAAATTGTGACAGTGGTAAATTTTCTACAATTTCCATAGTTGTTCCTCCATTTAAAGAACGATAAACACCTCCATCAGTTCCTGCATACATTCTATCTGAATCATTAATATCAAAAGTAATATCGTGAATATCACTATGCATATTTCCTAAATTCTTAAATGTTTTCCCTCCATCTCTAGAAATAGAACCTGTTAAACCACCTTTTACTACTACTTCTGGGTTTTTAGGATCGATAACAATTCTTGAAAAGTAAAAAGGACGCACTGTAATACCAAAATCGTTGTTTAATTGTTTCCAACTCTTACCTGCATCATTACTTCTATACAAGCCTTTTCTTTCTTTTTTTTCTGCTTCAATAACTGTATATAAAACATTAGAATCTGATGGTGCAACTGCAATTGCCAATCTCCCTAATTTCCCTTCTGGAAAACCATTATGAATTTTATTCCAAGTTGCTCCACCATCAATAGACTTATACAATGCACTGTTTTTTCCTCCAGAATCGAAAGACCAACCTGTTCTTCTAAACTCCCACATAGAAGCATATAAAATATTCGGATTATTAGGATCCATTGTTAAATCTGCGCAACCGGTTTTTTGATCTGTATATAAAATTTTGTCCCAAGTTTTTCCTGCATCATTAGATTTATAAACACCTCTTTCTTCACTATCTCCCCATAAAGCACCTAAAACACCTACATAAATTTCATTCGAATTTTTAGGATTTACGATGATATTTGCAATGTGTTCAGATTTTTCGAAACCAATTTTACTCCAATTAGAACCACCATCAACAGACTTGTACATTCCATCTCCAACAGAAATACTATTTCTTGTCCAAGTTTCTCCTGTACCAACATAAATAGTTTTATCTGGGTCATTTGGATCTACTTCTACAGCTCCTATAGATTGACAATAATCATCAAAAATGGGGTTAAATGTAACTCCTCCATCATTTGATTTCCATACTCCACCACCTGCAGTTCCTGCATAAATAATCCTGCTATTTGTTGGGTGATTTTCTAAATCATTAATTCTTCCACTCATTAATGCAGGACCAATATGCCTTGCATTTAAATCTCCAAATAACTGTTTTCCTTTTGTATTCTTTTTTTGTTGCGCATTAAATTCCATCTGAAAAGATAAAATTGCAACTAGTATTAATAAAAGTTGTTTTTTCATAAGGTTTGGGTTTATTGATTAAAAAAATCCTCAAAGTAAATTTGAGGATTTTAAAGGTTTTTTTTAATTATTTCTTTTCTTCAGGAAAAGCAAATGCAGCTGCATCTACTGTTGGATTTAATTCAATTTTAGTAAAAGTAATAGGACTTCCTGGTTGCCCTTTTACTCCTTGTGTAGAAGAAAAAGGAAAATACAAACCATCTACTTCTTGATAATCACTCATTGTTACTTCTGATGTCATTCCTTTTCCTGGGCCAGATTTAATTTCTGTTTGTACAGCAATTGGCACATAGTTTTCTGTATCAAAAAAATAATAACTAACATCATCTACTTTTTTACCATCAATAGTTACAGGCTCTTTTGTTAATTTAATTTTAAACGTTTCTGCACCATCAATAGTTTCTTTACCTAATAATTCAACTTTATATCCTTTCTTTTTATAATCTATAAAAGCATCAGGAAAGTCATTCATATTTAGTTTCATATTAGCAGTAGTTTCTGCATCGCTTTTTTCAGCTTTCATTGTTCTAAAATTGTGCGCCCATAAAGTTTCTCCGTCAAAAACACCTTGCTTAATTTCTTTACCTTGAAAATTAATAACTGTCATCTGTTTCCCATCAGACATTTGATAAATTTCTAAAGGTATTTCCATACCTCCTTGGTTTATTTTAGCTGTCATTTTAACACCTTTTACTTTTTTAAGATTTTCTAAACCTCCAATATTTTCGTAGTATGTCGATAAAATTTCATCTACAGTTTGAGCATTAGAAACTAAACCTACAAACATTACAAAAACTAATAGTACTTTTTTCATTTTTTAAATTTTAATGATGATTCTTTTATATGTATGCCAATTTACAAAAATGTTACATCAAAAATCAAAAAGTTTTCATTTTTCAGTTTCAAATCATTTTTTAAACGAAATGAAATACTAATTTTAACTATTTTTTTGTTGATAAGTCAGCATAAATTATCAACTCAAAATCTGTATTGTTTTTGTAATTTTAACTTCCCGAATTTATCAGCAAAAAAAACCATTTATGTACTTAATTTTTGATACAGAAACCACAGGTTTACCAAAAAGTTGGAATGCACCAATTACAGATACAGACAATTGGCCTAGGTGTGTTCAAATTGCTTGGCAATTGCATGATAAAATGGGAAATGTTCTAGAACACAACGATTTTCTGATAAAACCAGAAGGCTATAACATTCCTTTTGATGCTGAAAGGATTCATGGAATTTCTACAGAATTAGCAGAAAAAGATGGTATTTCTTTAGACAAAGGTTTAGAATTATTTAATGAAGCTTTGGCAAAAACTAAATTTATTGTCGGGCAGAATTTACAGTTCGATTTGAATATTATGGGATGTGAGTTTCATAGATTAGGAGTTGATAACAATATGGCTTCTCTCCCAGTTTTAGATACTTGTACAGAAAAAACGGCATTAATGTGTCAGATTCCTGGAGGTAGAGGAGGCAAATTTAAACTACCAACCTTAACAGAACTTCATAATCATTTATTTGGAACTGGTTTTGGAGAAGCACATAACGCAACTGCAGATGTTGAAGCTACAACCCGTTGTTTTTTAGAATTAATTCGTTTAAGAGAATTTACCAAAGAACAATTAGATGTTGATGCAGATTATTTTAAGAATTTTTCTGAAGCAAATCCTAAACCAATTCAGGTTATTGGTTTAAAACACATCAATCTTAAAAGAGAAAGTGAAAAAATTCGCAAAAGTTTAGAAAAATTAAAAGATGTAGCAGAAACAAAATCTACTTCAGATGGTTTAGCCGAACTAAAAGATGTTCAGTTTTCGCATTTACACAATCATACTCAGTTTTCAGTTTTGCAATCTACTATGCAAATTGGCAATATTGTAAAAGCTGCTGCCAAAGATAATATGCCAGCAGTTGCAATGACAGATACTGCAAATATGATGGCTTCTTTCCATTTTGTAAGCGCAGTTCTAAATCATAATAAAACAGCAGAAACTCCTATGAAACCAATTATTGGTTGTGAGTTTAATGTCTGTGAAGATCATAAAAATAAATCACAAAAAGATAATGGTTATCAAGTTGTTTTATTAGCAAAAAATAAAAAAGGCTATCATAATTTGGCAAAAATGTCTTCGACTGCGTTTGTGGATGGGTTTTATTATGTGCCAAGAATCGATAGAGAAATCATCAAAAAATACAAAGAAGATATTATTGTTTTAACAGGAAATTTATATGGTGAAGTTCCTAGTAAAATTCTAAATCTTGGAGAGAAACAAGCAGAAGAAGCTTTACTTTGGTGGAAACAAGAATTTAAAGACGATTTCTATATTGAGTTGATGCGTCATAATCAACAAGATGAAACCATTGTAAATGAAACGTTATTAAAGTTCTCTAAAAAGCACGATATTAAAATTGTTGCCACAAATAATACGTTCTATTTAGAGAAAAAAGATGCAAATGCACACGATATTTTATTGTGTGTAAAAGATGGCGAAAAACAAGCAACTCCAAAAGGAAAAGGTCGTGGTTATAGATATGGTTTGCCAAATGAGGAGTATTATTTCAAATCTACAGATGAAATGAAAACGCTTTTTGCAGATTTGCCAGAAGCCATTATCAACATTCAAGAAATTGTAGATAAAATTGAAATTTTTACCCTAGCAAGAGACGTTTTATTACCTGCTTTTGATATTCCTGAGGAATTTATATCTGAAGAAGATAAAAAAGATGGAGGTAAACGTGGAGAAAATAACTTTCTAAAACACTTAACTTATGTAGGTGCAAAAAAACGCTATGGAGAAATCACAGAATCTATTAAAGAACGTTTAGATTTTGAATTATCAGTAATTGAAAAAACGGGCTATCCAGGTTATTTTTTAATTGTTGAAGATTTTATTAGAGAAGCAAGAAATATGGATGTTGCTGTTGGTCCTGGTCGTGGTTCTGCAGCAGGTTCTGTGGTTGCTTATTGTCTTTGGATTACCAATATAGATCCTATTAAATACGATTTACTTTTTGAGCGTTTCTTAAATCCTGAGCGTGTTTCTATGCCAGATATCGATATCGAT
>JBGCFX010000032.1:0-14473 GCA_045110395.1 Polaribacter sp. | reverse complement strand
CAGCAAACCCTTACATCACAATTGTAGGTCCTATTGAGAGTGGAGCAAAACGTATTGCTTTAATGGGAATTTCTAACAAAGGAGCAGGAATTATTGCAAATATCATTTTTGGAGCCTTGTTATTAACAGGTATTGATAATGTTAAACATAAATTAGGTAGTGTTTCTGAATCAGAAAAAGATCAATTATTAGATACAATGGCAAACAGTGTAGTTGCACCTTACATTATAATGGCTATTGTATTATTTGTTTTTGGGATATTAATTAGAAAAGCACCTCTTCCAAATGTAGTCGAAGATACATCTGAAGTAATTGAAGAAGGAAAAACTGCAAAAACAAGTATTTTTCAATTTCCAAATTTATGGTTAGGTGTTTTAGCATTATTTGTATATGTAGGTGCAGAAGTAATTGCAGGAGATTCTATTATTGCATATGGACTCTCTTTAGGTTTCCCTGCTGAATATGCAAAGTATTTCACTCCATTTACATTAACTGCAATGATTACTATGTATGCTTTAGGTGTTTTTTTAATACCAAAATACATAAAACAAGAAACTGCTTTAATTGTAAGTGCTATATTAGGAATCATTTTTAGTTGCTGTATTTTAATTACAACAGGAATCACTTCTGTATTATTTGTAGCAGCTTTAGGTATTGCAAACGCTTTAGTTTGGCCAGCAATTTGGCCACTTACTTTAGATGGTTTGGGTAAATTTACAAAAACTGCATCAGCATTATTAATTATGGCAATTTCTGGAGGTGCCATAATTCCACCTTTGTATGGTAAAATTGTAGATGCCAATAAATACGAATTAATTGCGAATGGTTTACAAGAAGTAGAAGCTCTATCAAGAGCATCTACAAAAAGCTATTGGATATTAATTCCTTGTTATGTAATTATCCTCTTTTTTGCAATTTGGGGATACAAAATTAAAAATTGGAGTAAATAAAAAGAAATTTAGAAGATGAGTAACTATCACATCAAACATTTAGAAGAATATTATCAAGTTTATAGAAAATCGATTCGTGAACCCGAAAATTTTTGGGAAGAGATTGCTGAAGAACATTTTATTTGGAGAAAAAAATGGGATAAAGTGTTAGAATGGGATTTCTCGAAACCAGAAATAAAATGGTTTGGAGGTGCGAAATTAAACATCACAGAAAATTGTATAGATAGACATTTAGCAACAAGAGGAGATAAAACTGCTATTTTGTTTGAACCAAACAATCCTAATGAAGCAGCAGAACATATTTCCTATAAACAACTTTCAGAAAGAGTAAATCAGTTTGCAAACGTATTGAAAGCCAACAATGTTGGCAAAGGAGATAGAATTTGTATTTATGTGCCAATGATTCCTGAATTAGCCATTGCTACCTTGGCTTGTGCAAGAATTGGTGCAATCCATTCTGTGGTTTTTGCAGGATTTTCAGCTACAGCATTAGCAACCAGAATTAATGATTGTGATTGTAAAATGGTCATCACTTCAGATGGTTCTTATAGAGGTGCAAAAACCATCGATTTAAAAGGAATTGTAGACGAAGCTTTAGAAAATTGTGCTGGTGTAGAAACTGTGTTGGTGGCAAAAAGAATCAATTCTGATATTAAAATGAAAGAAGGTCGTGACAAATGGTTACAACCACTTTTAGATGCAGCATCAACAGAATGTGTTGCAGAAATAATGGATGCAGAAGATCCATTATTCATTTTATATACTTCTGGTTCTACAGGAAAGCCCAAAGGAATGGTGCATACCACTGCTGGTTATATGATTTACACAGCTTACACCTTTAAAAACGCATTTCAATACAAAGAAAACGATGTGTATTGGTGTACTGCAGATATTGGTTGGATTACTGGTCATTCTTATATAGTTTATGGCCCTTTAGCAAACGGAGCAACAACAGTTATGTTTGAAGGTGTACCAAGTTATCCGGATTTTGGACGCTTTTGGGAAATTGTAGAAAAGCATAAAATTAATCAATTTTATACAGCACCAACAGCCATTAGAGCTTTGGCAAAACACGGAACAGAATTAGTAGATACATATGATTTAACTTCTTTAAAAGTGTTAGGTTCTGTTGGAGAACCTATTAATGAAGAAGCTTGGCATTGGTATAATGACAATGTTGGGAAGAAGAAAAGCCCAATTATAGATACTTGGTGGCAAACAGAAACAGGTGGAATGATGATTACCCCAATTCCGTTTGTAACGCCAACAAAACCAACTTACGCAACGTTGCCATTTATAGGTATTCAGCCATGTTTAATGGACGAAAATGGCGAAGAATTAAAAGGAAATCAAGTAGATGGAAGATTGTGTATAAAGTTTCCTTGGCCAAGTATTGCAAGAACCATTTGGGGAAATCACAAACGCTATAAAGAAACCTATTTTTCTGCTTTTGATAATATGTATTTTACAGGTGATGGTGCATTAAGAGACGAAGTTGGGTATTACAGAATTACAGGTAGAGTAGATGATGTCATAATTGTTTCTGGTCATAATTTAGGAACTGCTCCTATAGAAGATGCTATAAATGAACATCCTGCAGTTGCTGAATCTGCAATAGTTGGTTTTCCTCACGATATTAAAGGAAGTGCCTTGTATGGTTATGTAACCTTAAAAGATACAGGAGAAAGTAGAGATCAGAATAATTTACGAAAAGAAATCAATCAAATAATTACAGAACATATTGGACCGATTGCAAAATTAGATAAAATTCAGTTTTCAGAAGGATTACCAAAAACGCGTTCAGGAAAAATTATGAGACGTATTTTGCGTAAAATAGCTTGCAATGAAATGGATAATTTAGGCGATGTTTCTACATTGTTAAATCCTGAAGTTGTTCAGAGTATTATTGATAATCGATTGTAACTTTTTATCAGAATAAAATAAGGAAATCTTTAAGAAGTTTCTATTAGCAATTCTTGTTAAGACTTACTTATATTTTATAGATGAACTTTTCAAATCTATTTAATATTGTGACGTTCTAAATAATCGATACACACTAACAAAGTAATCTAATTTTCTTTAGAAGTGTAATTTTTTATACTTTATAGTTAACCTCTTTTTTTCTAGAATTATTTTATGTATATATTTAATAAATTCATTAACGATGGTTCTCATCGTTGCTTATTACGAATAAGCAATTCCATTGGCTAAAAGAGAGATAATTAAGACTCCAATTTATTAATTTTTTTTATAGCATTGTTTTAATGTTATTATTAATTCAATCAATGAAACTATATTGAACTATATTGCTATGATACTAAAAAGGATACTAAACTAATCAAAACAAGGAATATGTCAGTAGTTTGAGACTATTCTTAAGACTTGATATGTTATTTCTAAACATTTTGAATGTGATTCGTATTTAGTTTCTTATGTTGTTTTCTTTTTTCATAAAACATTTTTTAAAGATGATTTATTATTAATGAATTTATCATCAATAACAAAAAAAACCGTAACAAATAAATGTTACGGCTTTAGTACTGAAGATGGGACTTGAACCCATACGAGCATTACTGCTCACTGGATTTTAAGTCCAGCGTGTCTACCAATTCCACCACTTCAGCATTGGTATTTTTTATAATAGAGCGAAAGACGGGATTTGAACCCGCGACCCCCACCTTGGCAAGGTGATGCTCTACCCCTGAGCTACTTTCGCAGTCATTATTTTTATGAACTTTATTGTCTAAAAGTTAAAATAGAATTAATTTTATTTATTAGAGCGGTGCAAATATAATAAGATTTGTTTATCTGCCAAATACTTTTCTTATTTTTAATTTTATTTCTGTAAATATTTTTACATTTTGATAGATTTAGGGAATTATAAAAATTTAATTTAATTTTTTGACTATTCAGAATAGAAGAAAAAGGAGAATAATCTACTAATTTAAGTAACTTAGCATTTAAAATTAAAATTTAATGACACTATTAATAATTTACGCAACTGTTTCTATTTTCTTTTCCTTTTTATGTTCAATTTTAGAAGCGGTTTTGCTAAGTATTACTCCAACATTTATCAATTTAAAAAAGAGTGAAGGTTTAGAGTACGCAGCAAAATTAGAAACACTAAAAAAAGATGTAGACAAACCTTTAATTGCTATTTTAACCATAAATACAATAGCACATACAGTTGGTGCAATTTTAGTTGGTGTACAAGCAAAAGTAGCTTATGCAGAAATGTATGGAAATTCAGTAAGAACTATTTTAGGAATTAAAATAACAGAAGATGTTATGGTTGGTATTGTTTCTACTATTATGACCATTTTGATTTTAGTAGCTTCAGAAATTATACCAAAAACTATTGGTGCAACCTACTGGAAAAAACTAGCAAATTTTACTTCTAAAGCTCTAAATGTGATGATATTTCCATTAAAATGGACAGGTGTTCTTTGGGCTTTACAACTAACCACAAAATTGATTGGAGGCAAAGGACATGGTAGTGTTTTAAGTAGAGAGGGTTTTTTGGTGATGACAGAAATGGCTGAAAAAGATGGTGTTTTTCAAAAAAATGAGAGTAAGGTAATTAGAAATTTACTTGGTTTTAAGGAGATAAAAGTAAATGATGTAATGACACCAAGATCTGTTTTAGAAATTGCTGATGAAAAATTAAGCATCCAAGAATTTTATAACGATCATAAAAAATTGCATTTTTCTAGAATCCCTGTTTTTGCCAATAACCCAGATGAAATAACTGGTTATTTCTTAAAAGACAACTTGCTAGAAGCATTAATTAATGGTAAAGGTTCTGAAGATTTAACCACTATAAAAAGAAACATTATAGTAACCAATAGAGATTTATCTATAGCAGATTTGTTTGACAGACTTATTAAAGAAAAAGAACATATTGCTTTGGTAGTAGATGAATATGGTTCTGTTAACGGACTTGTTTCTCAAGAAGATGTAATAGAAACTTTACTAGGCTTAGAAATTATGGACGAATCTGATAATATTGCAGACTTACAATCTTACGCAAGAAAATCTTGGGAAAATAGAGCTAAGAGAATGGGTATTATTGAGGATATAAAAGATTAAGTTTTAAAAATTCTTTTTAAAATTTTTCTAATCCCTTTTATTTCTTTTGAATTAATTTTTCTAAATTCAAAATCAAAATTTGAATTCCAAATGATGGTATAAATATCAGATCCTTCATCTGTTTTATTTGCAATACAATTAAATGCTCTAAGAAAAAAAATTAACGAATCTGGTCCTCCATAAGGGTAACCATTTGATTCATAATTGAGTTTAACGATGTTATCTTCAGATTTGAAAATATCTAAAAAAGTAACATCTAAATCATCAATTATAAAAGAAATAAGGTTTAACAAATTCCAACTTCCCTTTTTTCCAATTCTGTAAAATATAAGAAAACGTAATCAGGCATATTTTTTAACCAAAAAGCTTTGGTTTTTTTCTCTCTATTTATTTTACAATAATTAATAAGGTTAAAAACTCTATTAAAATCTTTAAAATATACTTTATTGTTATAAGTAAATTGAATGTATTCAGAGTTATCCATTTTATCTATTCTTCGACTTTATATTCATAATACAAAAAGTCATTATAAGGAAAACGTTGAATATGAATTTTCTTTACTTCTTCATATGTTTTGTCCTTAAAATCATCTAGATTTTCTTTGTTTAGAGCTGATATAAAAATAGATGCTACTTCTTTGTCGTTCATCCAGGTTTTTTGCCAATCTTGTAAAGTATAGTGTTCTTTGGTTTTTTCGGTTACCAAATCATCTTCTTCTATGGTTTCGTGAGAATAAGCATCAATTTTATTAAACACCATTAAAGTGGGTTTGTCTGCGCATTTTATATCATCTAAAATGCTGTTTACTGAGGCAATATGGTCTTCGAAATTTGGGTGAGAAATATCAACAACATGTAACAATAAATCTGCTTCTCGTACTTCATCTAAAGTAGATTTAAAAGATTCTACCAATTGTGTTGGCAATTTTCTAATAAAACCAACAGTATCTGTCATTAAAAAAGGAATGTTCTTAATAACCACTTTGCGAACTGTAGTATCTAAAGTTGCAAAGAGTTTGTTTTCTGCAAAAACATCGCTTTTACTTATTACATTCATTAAGGTAGATTTACCAACGTTTGTGTAACCGACCAAAGCAACACGTACCATTTTACCACGATTCTTTCTTTGAACTGCCATTTGCTTATCTATGGTTTTTAATTTCTTTTTAAGCAGTACAATTTTATCATTAATGATACGTCTATCTGTTTCTATTTCTGTTTCTCCTGGTCCACGCATTCCAATTCCCCCTTTTTGCTTGTCAAGGTGAGTCCAAAGTCTTGTTAAACGTGGTAAAAGATATTGACATTGAGCTAATTCTACTTGAGTTTTTGCAGAACTTGTTTGTGCTCTTTGTGCAAAAATATCTAAGATTAAATTGGTTCTGTCTAAGATTTTACAATCTAAAATTTTCTCTATATTTCTTAATTGTGCAGGCGATAATTCATCATCAAAAATTGCTGTACCAATATTATGAGATTCTATAAACGATTTAACTTCATCTAATTTTCCTGTTCCTAAAAAAGTTTTAGGATTTGGTCTTTCCATTTTTTGTACAAAACGTTTAACAGGAACTCCACCAGCAGTTTCAGTTAAAAACTGTAACTCATCTAAATATTCTTCAGATTTGGTTTCATCTTGTTGCTGTGTAATAATACCTATTAAAACGGCTTTTTCAGAAATGGCTTCTTTTTGATCTATCATATACTACAAAGGTATAAAGAAAGTTGACACCAAAAAGAACTTTTGATGCCAACTAATTAATTAATCAACCAAAACTAATTAAATGAAAATTCTTATATAAATTCTACTTTACCAGTTGCCATATTATATACTGCAGCAACTATTTTAATTTTTCCTTCTTTTTCTAAACTTGCCATTTTAGGTGATGAAATTCTAATATCCTCAACAGTTTTTAGAGCATTGTTATGAATTACATTATTTGTAAATGCTTCATTTTTAGAAGATATTTCTCCATTTGCTTCAATAGATTTCATAGAAGGTTTAATTTCTTCTAATAAATTTTGCAAAGCATTCATTCCCATAGATGCAGCATCTGTATTGTCTATAGCATGTTTTACTGCACCACAAGCTGTGTGTCCCATAACAATTACAACTTTAGAACCAGCAACAGCTGTAGCAAACTCCATAGAACCAACAATGTCTGCATTTTCTATATTACCAGCAACTCTGGCTACAAAAATATCTCCAATTCCTAAATCAAAAACATCTTCTACAGGCACTCTACTGTCTACACAAGAAAGTACAATTGCTTTTGGATATTGCCCAATCATAGCTTCTCTTCTTTGTGAAGAATGATCTCTTTGCGTTAAATTATTACTCACAAAATTTTCATTTCCTTTTTTAAGTCTTCCTATAATTTCATCAGGACTCATATTTGCTTGTTCTTTTGCAGTTAAAATACTTTTAACTGGTGCTTGCTTTACTACTTCTTCAACTTC
The DNA here is from genome assembly GCA_045110395.1 of Polaribacter sp. GTDB lineage: Bacteria > Bacteroidota > Bacteroidia > Flavobacteriales > Flavobacteriaceae > Polaribacter. Next base: position 6,975 of record JBGCFX010000032.1, on the reverse strand, counting down.
TATTTTATTTGTAGTTGCTTTTTTATCAGTATTACAAGAAATAACTGATAGTGATACTATTAAAATTGTGAAATACTTTACTAAATTTTTCATACGAACATTGTTTAAAGATTACTATTAAAAATTGTGATGCATACTGAACTGCAACTGTCCTTTACTCCAATTATTGGTGGTTTGTTTCATCCAACCCATTTGAAAACGTATTTTTGAGTTTAAAACATATCCCAAACCTAAATATGTTCTGTTTCTATCAAATAATTCTACAGAATTATTATTACCTATACTTCTTTCTCCGTTTATAAAAAGCTCGTTGTAAAAAGCTCCGTAAATTGTTTTCGGACGTAAATCTGTATTGTTAAAAGGAACATTTATAAATAAATTATATCTGTATCTTGTTCTAAAGTCCTGATTTGCTACAAACCTTTGTTCGTATCGAAAACGATGTGTTAGTAAAAAGCGACCACCTAATTTTTGAGGAATTAAAGCTTCTTGATAAATTCTATTTTCATTTGATGTATCATTTGAATCTCCAAATTGACCAGAAGTTATATTTGCCATACCAAGAGTAAACATAATTCCTGAATCTTTGGGTTTGTATGTTAGTCCAGAACGTAACAATAGTTGTTCTTGATCTCCTAAAAACTGCCAATCTCTGTATTGAAAATCACCTTGAATACCCCACTGAGAATCTTTAAACTGATGATTATAAAAATACATATACCAAGCTCCTATTTGATTTTCATCTACTTGAGAAAAAGATTTTAAACTGACAAAAAAAGCAATAATAATAAATGAATATTTTTTCATAATTAACATATCTGATACAAATATAAAAGTATTACTATTATAAAAAAAAGTAAAACTATTGTTTTAACAAAGGTTTAACGATGAATCATATTTATTAAACAAAAATAAAAATTGATAATTATTTTTAATAAATTATTGTATAGTGTTTTAATAAGCTTAACTTCATTTTTTAGTAAATCCCAAAAAATTAAATTATTTTATATGTTCCCATCAATTTCATCAAAAAAACAAAGTAAAAAAATTACAACCATTGGTTTTTATAATGTAGAAAACTTGTTTGATACAGTAGACAACCCAAAAACTTTTGATGACGATTTTACAAGCGATGGAAAGAAAAAATGGACTTATAAACGTTATAAGATTAAAATTAAAAAGTTGGGTTCTGTCATTTCTCAATTGGGTATGAATCGTTCCAAATATCCACCTGCATTGGTTGGTTTGGTAGAGGTAGAAAATGCTAAAGTGGTAAACGATTTGATAAATTCTTCTAATTTAAGAAAACATCATTATGGTTTTGCACATTACGATTCTCCTGATGAAAGAGGTATAGATGTGGCACTTTTGTATAATAAACACGCTTTTGAATATCTTGGATCTGAAACACATCCTGTTTTCTTAGAAAATGAAGAAGGTGAAAGAGATTATACAAGAGATATTTTAAAAGTAACAGGAAATTTGCACGGAGAATTGGTACACGTTTTGGTAAATCATTGGTCATCTAGAAGAGAAGGTGCTGCAGAAACAGAGCATAAAAGAGTTGCTGCTGCAGAAACAGCCAGAAGCATTATTTCTGAAATTAGAGATAAAAATTTTGATGCAAAAATTATTGTAATGGGAGATTTTAATGATGATCCTACTAGTAAAAGTGTAAAGATTTTGGCTTCTGATAATTTTGTAAACCCAATGGAAAGTTTGTTAGACAGAGAAGAAACAGGTACTTTGACTTACAATGGTAAATGGAACTTATTTGACCAGATTTTATTTTCTAAAAACTTTTTAGAAAAAAAAGAAAACAAGTTGTATTTTAAACATGCAGAGGTTTTTAACAAAGAATGGTTAAAGATTTTTAAAGGAAAATTAAAAGGGAGTCCTTTTAGAACTTATATTGGACCTTGGTATCAAGGAGGTTTCTCAGATCATTTTCCTGTTTATGCTTTTTTGAAAAAGGAAGATTAATCTTTCCCCATATTTTTAAAAGCATTTTTTAATTTCTCATCATTTAAGATATATTTCTTGTATTTACCATCTTTATATCTGTAATAAATAAAGAAAGGCATAAATAAAAATGAAAAGAAAAAGACTCCTAAACCCATTACTATTTGTGCTTTTTCGTGTTCAGTATTTACTAAGTACAAACCAATTGCCATCCAAACTAAAAAAATGACAAATAGTATTTTTAACGTTAATTTCATATTGTAAATTTACAAAAGTTATATTTTTAGCGAATGAAGAAACTGATTCTTTTTCTAATAATTATATTTGGTTGTAAAAAAACTGAAAAGAAATCTAACTATATGAATAAAAAAATAGTCATTGCACATAGAGGAGCATCAGGTTATTTACCTGAACATACTTTAGAGTCTAAAGCAATGGCTTTTACTATGAACCCTGATTTTATAGAGCAAGATTTGGTGTTGAGTAAAGATGATATTCCTATTGTAATTCATGATATTTATTTAGATGATGTTACAGATGTTGCCACAAAATTTCCCAATAGAAAAAGAGAAGACAATCGTTTTTATGTGATTGATTTTACTTATGATGAGTTAAAAAAACTTCAAGTTTCAGAACGTTTTAACCCCAAAACTGGGGAGCAAGTGTATAAAAATCGCTTTCCAAAAGGAAAAGGGAATTTTAAACTCCATTCTTTTTCAGAAGAAATTGAGTTAATTCAAGGTTTAAATAAAAGTACTGGAAAAAATATCGGAATTTACCCAGAAATAAAAGCGCCATATTTTCATAAAAAAGAAGGAAAAAATTTAACTGAAATTGTTTTAAAAACTCTTGCAAATTATGGCTATAAAACCAAAAAAGACAATTGTATTTTACAATGTTTTGATGCGCAAGAGTTAGAAAGAATCAGAAAAGAATTAAAGTCTGAGTTATTTTTAGTACAGTTAATAGAGATCTCAAAAGAAACAAAAAATCTAAACTATTTTGCCACTTATGCAGATGGAATAGGACCTTGGTACAAACAAATTTTAGATAAAAAAGTAGACAATAAATGGCAGTTTACTTCTTTGGTTTCAGATGCGCATAAATTGGGTTTAAAATTACATCCTTATACATTTAGAGCAGATCAATTAGATGAATTTTCTTCGTTTGAAGAGATGATGCAAACTTTATTAATAGAGGCAAATGTTGATGGTGCTTTTACTGATTTCCCAGATTTGGTTGTTAAGTTTTTAGCTAAGAAGTAACTTCTACCAATTTATTTCTGTAAGCAGTTAATAATTTAGATTTAGAAATAAAACCAATGTAAGTTCCGTTTTTTATAACAGGTAAATTCCAAGCACCACTTGCTTTAAATTTATCCATCACTTTTTCTACAGTATCTGTTTCTAAAATGGTTTCTGGTGCAGCTTTCATAAAAGTTTCTACAGTTACAGTTTCATACATTTCTGTATCAAACATTACTGGTCTTATATCATCTAACAAAACAATTCCTAAAAATTGATTTTCTTTATCTATAACAGGAAAAATATTTCTTGCAGAGGTTGCAACTGCTTTTTTTAGCATATCTCCCAGTAACATTTCTGGTAGTACAGGTTTAAAATTTGTTTCAATTAAGCCATCTATTTGCATCATCATCATTACATTTTTATCTTTGTTATGAGTGATGAGTTCTCCTCTCTGAGCTAATTTATAGGTATAAATAGAATTGGAAACAAAGTATTTTGTAAACGAGAAAGAAATGGCAGCTACCAACATTAATGGCACAAACAAATCATAACCACCAGTAATTTCTGCAATTAAAAATATGGCAGTTAATGGTGCATGTAAAACTCCAGCCATTAAACCAGTCATACCAATTAATGTAAAATTGGCTTCTGAAACATTAAAACCAAAACCAATATTATTAATAATTTTTGCAAATGCATTACCAATAGCACTTCCCATAACTAAAGTTGGTATAAAAATACCTCCAACTCCACCAGCTGCAAAGGTTGTACTCATTGCAATTGCCTTAAAAAAGGTAATTAACAATAAGAGAATGATCACAATCCAAATATTATTTTGATCAAAAGAAAAAGGAGTATTACCAATGGCTGCAATATGGTTTCCTTTTAATAAATTATTGATTAATCCATAACCTTCTCCATACAAAGCTGGCATTAAATATAAAATAAGCCCTATAATTATACTTCCAATAATTAATCTTGTAAATCGTTTTTCAAATTGATAAAAGAACTTTCTAATGGCAAAATATACAACTGAAAAATATACAGAAATAATGCCTGTAAAAACTCCAAAAATTGCATAAAAACCAATTTCACCAATTTCAAACTTGTCATTTAATTCAAAACCTAATAAAACATCAGAACCTAAAAAAAAATAGGAGGTAATAATCGCAGAAACTGAGGCTAATAAAAGTGGAACCAAAGACACAAAAGCGATATCTAAACTAAAGACCTCTAACGCAAAAACAATACCTGCAATAGGTGCTTTAAACATAGAAGACATAGCACCTGCAGTTGCACAACCAATTAACAACATTCTTGTTTTTGTGCTCATATGAAACAACTGAGAAGTGTAAGATGCCAAAGCTGTACCAGCACTAACTGCTGGGCCTTGCAAACCTACAGAACCACCAAAACCAACTGTAATTGGGGCTGTTATTAAGGATGCAAAAATGTTATATTTTGGGATAATTCCCTTTCTTTTAGAAATGGCATATAATGTTGTTGAAATACCATGACCAATATGTTTTTTGAGCCAAGTTTTTTTAATAATGGCAACAATTAGCAAACCAATAATTGGGAAAATAAAATACAACGAACTTTTATAGCTTTTTAGAAAATTTACAGATAAAAGAAGTTGAATATAATGTGTAAAGTTTTTTAGTATAACAGTACCAAAACCAGCTAAAAAACCAACCAAAATACTTAAAATATACACAAATTGACGTTCAGAGATGGTTTTGTACCTCCAAATGAGAATTCTTTTAAATATTTTACTTTTTGAAGCCATTGTTGTTTTGCTGACATTAAGATTTTATGGAGAAATCTTATTATTTTTTGATTTCTCAATCTCTCATTTTTTACTCATTTCTAAAAGACAATTGTCTATTAATTATTTTTAGTTGATAAAATATCTGTTCCTAAATATCCATTATCTTTATTGTAATACCAAGCTCTAACTTTTGGCATTTTTACATCATTTATAGTTTCTAAACCTGATAATAAAATATATTCTCCACTATCTTTTTTCTCTTTAAAAAACTGATACACTTCCATTGCATAGGTTTTTGGATTGAAATAAAAGTACCAAGTATCTTTACCAACTTTTTTTTGGTATGTTGCTTTTAAAACCAAATACTCTTTTCCTTTAAAGGTTTTTCTTTCTACTTTTTGATGTATAATAGTGCCTTTATCTTTTAATTTCATTGGTAAACCATACAAATACGTGTAATAGTTTTTATATAAATTGGCGCGTTCAGAGTTTAAACTGTATTTCTTTTTAAGTTCTTCAGATGGTTTTTTATCACCATTTAATGAAAAACTAGTTTCATTTTTATCAACTGTAAATTCAGTAATAGTGGTGTCTCTTTTAGCAACAACAGAAAAATACTGTTTTGGGAAATCAATATTTATTTTACTAACTCTATCTCCATTTTTTGGAGTTTCCATAGTAACTAATAATTCTCCTTTAAATGTTGCCCAATTATTATTTGGATCGTGAAATTGTATTGCTTTTTTTAGTAATTCATCACCGGAAATTTCTTGTGAAAATGAAATTATGGAAGTAAAAAGTAGCAGAAGTGTGGTTAGTTTTTTCATAGTTTAAAAGTAATCAAATTTCTTGTACAAAAAGACCTGACAGGTTTTTGAAACTTGTCAGGTCTGAAAATCTTTTATTTATTAAAATTTATTCTTGAATGTTCAACTTTAAACTCAATTCCTTTAGCTGTTCATCATCAATAAATGCAGGAGCGTCAATCATAACATCTCTTCCTGAATTATTCTTCGGAAACGCAATAAAATCACGTATTGTTTCTTGACCACCTAAAATAGCAACTAATCTATCTAAACCAAAAGCCAAACCTCCATGAGGTGGTGCACCATATTCAAAAGCGTCCATTAAGAAACCAAATTGTGCTTTGGCATCTTCTTCAGAAAAACCTAAATGCTTTAACATAGTTGCTTGCATTTGCTTATCGTGAATTCTAATAGAACCTCCACCAATTTCATTTCCGTTTAAAACCAAATCATAAGCATTTGCTTTTACTGCTCCTGGATCTGAATCTAACAATTCCATTTGCCCAGGTTTTGGTGATGTAAATGGATGGTGCATTGCATGATAATGACCAGTTTCTTCATCCAATTCTAACAATGGAAAATCGATTACCCAAAGAGGTGCAAATACTTTTGGATCTCTCAATCCTAAACGTTCTGCTAATTCCATTCTTAAAGCAGATAATTGTGCTCTTACTTTATTCGTTTCTCCTGATAAAACACACACTAAATCTCCAGCTTTTGCGTCAGTTTTTTCTGCCCATTTTGCTAAGTCTTCTTGGTCGTAAAATTTATCAACTGAAGATTTGAATGTTCCATCTTCATTTACTCTACAATAAATCATTCCTAAAGCACCAACTTGTGGTCTTTTAACCCATTTTATAATATTGTCTATTTCTTTTCTTGTGTAAGAATTCCCTCCAGGAACTGCAAAACCAACAACCAATTCTGCCGAATTAAAAACGCCAAAATCTTTATGTTGTGTAACTTCATTTAACTCGCTAAATTCCATTCCAAAACGAATGTCTGGTTTGTCATTTCCATACAAACGCATTGCATCGTCATACAACATTCTTGGGAATTTCTCTACCTCAACATTATTCACTTCTTTTAGTAAATGACGTGTCAATCCTTCAAAAATATTTAAGATATCTTCTTGTTCCACAAACGCCATTTCGCAGTCAATTTGTGTGAATTCTGGCTGTCTGTCTGC
>JBGCFX010000031.1:0-5475 GCA_045110395.1 Polaribacter sp. | reverse complement strand
AGTAATAGAAATTAAATGCTCTTTGTAGAAATTATTTCTGACATAAATAGCTAATAATTCTTCATAAAAAGAACTTCCTTGTTGTTTTGCTAAAGCTGCAACTTCACAGGCTAAAAGAGTTGCAGTAACTGCATCTTTATCTCTAACAAAATCGCCAACCATATATCCAAAACTTTCTTCTCCACCACCAATAAAATCAAGTTCAGGGAAGTCTCTTACCATTTTTGCAATCCACTTAAAACCTGTTAAACCTACTTTAGTATCAACATTATAGCTTGCAGCTACATCATTTACCAATTCTGTAGAAACAATGGTAGAACCTACAAATTGACTTCCATTAATTCTACCTTCTTCTTTCCATTTACGTAGTAAGAAATCTGTCATTACAACCATAGTTTGATTTCCGTTCATCAACTTCATATTTCCATCTAAATCTCTAACAGCAACACCTAATCTGTCACAATCAGGGTCTGTTCCAATTACAATATCAGCTCCTATTTTATCAGCTAAATCTGTTGCCATTTTTAAAGCTTCTGGTTCTTCTGGATTTGGAGATTTTACAGTTGGGAAATCTCCATCAGGTTTTCTTTGTTCTTCAACAATATGTACATCTGTATATCCTGCTTTTGCCAATGCATCTGGTACAGAAACAATAGAGGTTCCATGTAAAGATGTAAATACAATTTTTAAATTTTTTCTATCTATTTTGTCAGATAAACAACCGTTTTTTACAGAAGCTTCTATAAAAGCTTCATCAACATCTTTTCCTATAGTTTCTATTAAATTTTCATTTGCATCAAACTTGATTTCAGAAAAGTCTAAAGAATTTACATTTCCTATAATTCCACTATCATGAGGAGGTACAATTTGGCCACCATCTGCCCAATAAACTTTATATCCATTATATTCTGGTGGGTTATGAGAAGCTGTTAAAACAATACCAGCATCACAACCTAAATGTCTAACTGCGAAAGATAATTCTGGAGTTGCACGTAAATCTTCGAACAAAAAAACTTTTATGTTATTTGCTGATAAAACATTTGCCACAACTTTTGCAAACTTTTTACTGTTATGTCTGCAATCATAAGCAATTACAACACTTAATTGTTCTTTTTGTACGTTATCTATTAAATAATTAGACAAACCTTGAGTGGCTCTACCTAATGTATATTTGTTAATTCTGTTGGTTCCTGCACCCATAATTCCACGCATTCCACCAGTACCAAATTCCATATCTTTATAGAATCTGTCTGCTAAATCATCAGGATTATTATTAATTAAATTTTGAATTTCTGTTTGAGTTTCCGCATCAAAAGTAGGTGTTAACCATTGTTTTGCTTTTTCTAAAATATCATTCATTTAATAAGAATTTTTTAATTAATTGATTTACAAATATACGTTTAGAAATTAAGTTTTTCTTTTATTGTATAGTGTTTTTCATTGCTTTTGTTTTTTATTATCAATTCGCCAATAAAACCTGCTAAAAATAATAAAGTACCTAAAACCATAGAAGTTAAAGCTATGTAAAACCAAGGATTGTCAGTAACTAAAATAGTTCTGATACCATTATACACTTTGTATAATTTGTAAGCGCCAATGTAAAATGCAGAAGTTGTGCCAAAAAGAAACATTAAAGTTCCCCAAAGGCCAAAAATATGCATAGGTCTTTTTCCAAATTTTGATAAAAATGAAATCGTGATCAAGTCTAAAAAACCATTTACAAAACGGTCCATACCAAATTTAGTTTCTCCGTATTTTCTTGCTTGATGTTTTACAACTTTTTCGCCAATTTTGGTAAAACCTTCATTTTTAGCTAAAACAGGAATGTATCTGTGCATTTCTCCACTTACTTTTACAGTTTTAATTACTTCGTTTTTATAAGCCTTTAAGCCACAATTAAAATCGTGTAATTTTAAACCTGATGTTTTTCTTGCAGCAGCATTAAAAAGTTTAGAAGGTATGTTTTTGGTGATGACATTGTCATAACGTTTCTTTTTCCAGCCAGAAATAAGGTCGAAATTATCATCAACAATTAAGTTGTACAACTCAGGAATTTCATCTGGGTTGTCTTGCAAATCTGCATCCATAGTAATTACAACTCGTCCTTTTGCCAATTCAAAACCAGCATCTAAGGCTTGAGATTTACCATAATTTCTTTGAAAACGGATGCCTTTTACTTCTTTGTGTTTTTCTGATAATTGCTCAATTACTTGCCAAGAAGTGTCTGTGCTGCCATCATCAATAAAAATAATTTCATATAAATAACGATTGGATTGCATAACATTTGCAATCCAATCGTGTAATTCTTGTAAAGATTCTTCTTCGTTAAGAAGAGGTATTACCACAGAAATATCCATAGTGTGAGTTCAAAATTTTAATATAAAAATTCAAAGTTACGTTTTTCTTAAACATTGAACGTTTAAAATTGAACTTTAGTAAGCGTCTTCTTCTACATTTTTTGTCACTGCTGCAACAATTGCAGAGATTACAAAACCAATAAAAGCCATAAAAAGTAAGCCTATAGCATCTCCAATAATGGTTCCTTGAAATTTAGAAGTCATTTCTATTTGTGCATCAATTTGATCTTCTGTTAAACCAGCATCTACCAAACCTGTTCTTGTAACTTCTTCTAGTTTTGTATAAAATTCTGGCTCAATAAAACCAGTAAAAATATGCTGATAAATAATACCTATTAATGAACCAATAACAACAATTCCCACTCCAATTTTAACGCCTTCTCCCCAGCTCATAAATCCGCCATTTATTTTCTTAAAAGCAGACATTCCAATTATTGGGAATGCAATAAGAGCAACTACCATTATAGCTAAGTTTATGTATCCTCCATTTGGATCTAAGTGCATACCTAAAGCATATACAATTAAACTTGAAATAACTAAAACGAGTCCATAATATAGTCCGTTATTTAAAATAATACTTTTACTACTTGCTTGATTTTCCATTGTTATAAAATTTAGTTAGTGTTACAAATATATTCATTTCATTTTTGATAGTTTCTTTTTTGTAAAAATTTAGTAGACTACCAAAACAATACATTAGTATTCAATTGTTTGAAATTGTTACATAAAAATTAATCTTTTTTTAATTGTTTAAATAAAATAAGATTGTAAATTTGCAGTGGCAAGTCCTACACAACTAGCTCCCTTTGAATCCTCCAGGGCAGGAATGCAGCAAAGGTATTAGGTTGTAGCAGTGTGATGTAGGTAGCTTGCCTTTTTTTATGCACTAAAGTTTCGGTCTTAAAACTTATTTCTTTCGTTTTAACTTTCTAACTTTACTACTTTATATTTTAAAACTTATTTATGTCTAAAGTTGTTTTAATTACTGGTGCTTCTTCAGGAATAGGATTGTCTATTGCTACTTTTTTATCAGAAAAAGAATATAAAGTCTATGGAACAAGCAGAAACCCTAAAAACACAGAAAAATTTTCTTTTGAATTAATTGCTTTAGATGTTTTAAAAGTTGATACAATAAACTTAGCCATCGATTTTATCATCAAAAAAGAAGGTAGATTAGATGTTTTAGTAAATAATGCAGGAATGGGAATTACAGGACCAATAGAAGATACACCAACAGATGAAATGCGTGCAGTTTTTAACACCAACCTTTTTGGTGCTATAGATGTAATGAAAGCTGTTTTGCCAAAAATGCGACAACAAAAATCTGGTACAATTATAAACGTAACTTCTATTGCTGGTTATATGGGTTTGCCTTTTAGAGGCTTGTATTCTGCCTCTAAAGGAGCTTTAGAAATTGTAACAGAAGCTACAAATATGGAAGTGAAAAGTTTTGGAATACATATTGTAAATGTTGCTCCTGGAGATTTTGCTACAAATATTGCTGCTGGTAGATATCATACACCAGTTTTCAAAGATTCTGCATACAAAGAAAATTACCAAAAGAATTTAGATTTAATGGATGCTCATGTGAGTGATGGAATGAATCCTATAGAAATGGCTAAAACTGTGCATAAAATTATAAATACCCAAAATCCGAAAATTCATTATAAAGTGGGTGGTTTTATGGAAAAATTCTCGATTGTATTAAAACGAATTTTACCAGATAGAATTTATGAAAAACTCTTGATGAACCATTATAAATTATAAACGAATTTTGTTCATAAAAGGTAGAAAAATAGACATAATTTTCCTCAATTATAAAACGTGTCTAACTATCTTTGCACTAAGATTAAACTTAAACAATACAACAACTTAATATTATGAAATTTTTTATAGACACAGCAAATTTAGCCCAAATTGAAGAAGCGCAAGCAATGGGCATTTTAGATGGAGTAACAACAAACCCATCTTTAATGGCAAAAGAAGGAATTACAGGAGAAACCAACATAATCAATCATTACAAAGCAATTTGTGAGTTGGTAGAAGGTGATGTTTCTGCAGAAGTAATTTCTACAGATTTTGATGGAATGGTAAAAGAAGGTGAGGCTTTAGCTGCTTTAAATCCGCAAATTGTGGTAAAATTACCAATGATAAAGGATGGTGTAAAAGCGTGTAAATATTTTTCATCAAAAGGAATTAAAACCAATGTAACTTTAGTGTTTTCTGCAGGTCAAGCATTATTGGCAGCTAAAGCTGGAGCAACTTATGTGTCTCCTTTTATTGGACGTTTAGATGATATTTCTACAGATGGTTTAAACTTAATCTCAGAAATTCGTCAAATTTATGATAATTATGGATTTGAAACTCAAATTTTAGCAGCTTCTGTGCGTCATACAATGCATATTATAGATTGTGCAAAATTAGGTTCAGATGTTATGACTGGCCCTTTAAGTGCCATTGAAGGTTTGTTAAGACACCCTTTAACAGATAGTGGTTTGGCTAAGTTTTTAGCAGATTATCAAAAAGGGAATTAAAAAATAGTTGTTAGTTATTGGTTTTTAGTTGTTAGTACTCACTCGTGTCTAAAAATTAATAACTAAAATTTTTAAAATAATAAGAAGCTATTTCCTGCTTTACACTATATCTTTTTGCAGAAAAAGCAAAAAGGATGTCGTTTCAATCAGGGCTAAACTTGTTTAGTAACAAATAGCAAAATTATAAACAGTTCTTATTTGTTGGTTTTTAGTACTTACTAATAACTAAAAACCAACAACTAAAAACTTTTAAATCTTAAAAAAGATTTAAAACAATGTATCCAAAGAAACCTTTAGCACAACTTGTAATTTCAGCTTGTTATCAATTTAATATTGATACAGTTGTTATTTCTCCAGGTTCAAGAAATGCGCCACTTACAATAGGTTTTTCTAATCATCCAGAAATAGAAACCTTAAGTGTTGTAGATGAAAGATGTGCTGCATTTTTTGCATTGGGAATTGCGCAACAAATTCAAAGACCAGTTGCTGTCTTATGTACTTCTGGTTCTGCATTGTTAAATTATTATCCTGCAATTGCAGAAGCTTTTTACAGCAATATCCCTTTGGTTGTTATCTCTGCAGAT
>JBGCFX010000030.1:0-4708 GCA_045110395.1 Polaribacter sp. | reverse complement strand
TCTGTCATAGTATTGGAGAACTTTGTTTATCACCAGTTTCGTTATCTTTTGTAACAAAATTCGCACCTGGAAGATACGCAGCTTTAATGATGGGTGTTTATTGGGCTGCTACAGGTTTAGGTAATAAAGTTGCTGGTATTGTTGGTGAAAAAGCTTCTGAGTTTGGCGAATTAACAATATTTGCAGGAATTGCAGTAACAACCGTAGTTTTTGGTATACTAGTTATTGCACTATTGAAACCCTTAAAAAGGTTAACTCATGGAGCTGAAGATAATGAAGTTCAAATTAATAGCAAAGAAGCAGAAGGTTTCGAATTAGCAGATGAATAAAATATCAAAAAAAACCTCATAAACTAAGTTTATGAGGTTTTTGATTTAAAAAATAGATTACAGTAAATTCGGCATACAATTTGTGACCATTTAAGTATGAAAAAATATATTTTACTTTTTACAATTGTCTTTTTTTCTTTGAGCAATTTTGCACAAGAAAATGTAAAATGGATTTCTTTTGAAGAAGCAATTAAGCTGAACAAAAAAAGCCCTAAACCAATTTTAGTAGATATTTATACAGATTGGTGTGGTTACTGCAAAAGAATGGATTTGTATACCTATTCTAACAAAACCATTGCTGATTATATTAATAAAAACTTTTACGCTGTTAAATTAGATGGCGAAGAAAAAAAAGATATTGTTTTTAAAGGACATACTTTTAAGTTTCAAAAAGAAGGGAATCGTGGGTACCACCAATTACCTGCTGCTTTAATGAATGGTAAATTGTCTTACCCAACTACGTTATTTTTATCTGAAACAGCTCAAGTTTTAGATAAAATACCAGGGTATTTAGACAAAAAAGTAATGGAAAAAATAATTACTTATTTTGGCGAAAAACTTTACAAAACAAAGAAATGGGATATTTTTGATAAAGAATTCAAAAGTAACTTATAGTTATTCTTTTAAAATATAAGCACCATTTTCTCCTGTATAATAAAAAGGTATTTTACTTTTTAAACAGCTATTTTCCCAACGAATTACATAACTTTTATAATTAGAACCATCTGCAATAATTTGCGATGGTTTTATTGTTTTTATCAACCTTTCTAAATTAATTTTTGGTGAATATTTTAAAAGAATAATTGGATTCTCTAATCCTTTTAAATTGTAAATATCCAAACTATCTATTATTAATATTTCTTTTTTAGCAAACTGTATATAATTTTTAAAATTTGTTTTCTTAATATCTTTTATATGTTCAGAAATTCGATAAGATTTTAGACTATAATCGCTTTTTACTTTTAAAGAATCTAAATTATGTTGTAAAAAAAGGTGCTCTCCCACTCTTTTTCCAATTACAGAAAATCTGCTTTTATGAAAAATAAGCAATTCTTTTTTTGATTGTTGTTGCTTTTTCTCGAATAAAAATATTCCTTGAATTATTAAAATAGAAGCTAAAAAATAGAGGAACTTTTTAGAGGTTTTATTTGAGAAAAATCGAACTCCAAATACGATTAGCACATACAAACTTATCATCATAAAAATTGAAATCGCAATTTCTTTAAATATGAATTCTTCTTGATGAGAAATAAAGCTGATAAAACTGTTCATCCAAGAAATAAAAGTTGCGTACATATCTGCCAAAAATTGAGGCAAAATGTTTAAAACGGATGTCAAAATCACTAAAATTCCACCAACTAAAATATAAATTAAACAAGGTATAATTACTAAATTCGAAGTTAAAAACAAACCTGGTAACTGCTGAAAATAATAAATACTCAAAGGTAAAACTCCTAATTGTGCAGCTATAGAAACTGTAAATAATCCCCAGAAAAATCTTAAAACCTTGTTTTTAGGTTCCCAAATAGCATAGAGTTTGGGTTGTACCCAAATAATGCCAAAAACAGCTAAATAACTGAGCTGAAAACCAACATCAAACAAAAACATTGGTTTTATAATTAGCAAGAAAAACATCGAAGAAATTAAAGAAAATTCGACTACTTTTTTCCTTTTAAAACTCATACCTATTGCAATAAACGTAAACATTGTAACTGCTCTAACCACAGATGCAGAAAGACCTGCTATAAATGCAAACATCCATAATAATAAAATGATGATACCTGTTTTTAAGATTTTACCATTTTTTAATCTTTCTAAAGGTTTGCATAAAAAGGTTAACACCAATAGAATTACACCAACATGTAAACCAGAAACCGCCAAAATATGTATGGCTCCTGCATTTTGATAGTCAGAAATTAATTCTTTAGATATATCTTGTCTTTGCCCCAATAAAAGTGCTTTGATAACTGTCAATTCATCATCTTTAAAATGGTGTTTTTTTAATGATTTTTGAATGTGTTTTCTAACAGCATCAGACAAACCTAACAGGCTATTTGATGTTGATTCTAAAAATAAATACTGATTGTTTTTTAAATATATTTGTTGATAAATGCCTTGTTTTTCTAAATACAATTTATAATTAAATTGATTTGGATTTAATGACGATTTTACTTCTTGCAGACTATTTTTAGAGATAATCTTATCATCAACATTTAAAACAAAATGAGTTAAACTGTCTTTTTCTATGTTCAATAATATTTTGCCTACTGTTTTATTTTTATCAATTTGAATAATATTAGCCTCATATTTATGATGATAAATACCTGGTTTTAAAATTTTTCGAATTTGTAAAATTGTAGTAGAATTATCTTGTAAATGATTTTTGTAAAAAGAATCATAATTTCTGGAATCATTAAAATAAATTGAAGAGACTCCTATAAAAAAGAATATAATAAAAATAGAAATAGTAGTCACTATTTTGTTTTTTATGAACCATAAAAAAAGTGTAAAAAGAGATAGAATTAAAAGAAGTTTGAAAAAACCAAAATGCCAAAAATTAGTAAAAAACTGGAAACAAATTCCAATAATTACAAACACAATAAAATGTAAGGGTAAATAATTCAGTAACCTTTTCATAGCGAATTAAAGGTACTAAAAAAATATTAAAGTTTTGTTTTACAGAATAGTAGTCGCTTTTACGAAAGCATTTTTCCAGTATTTTTCTGAGAAAGAAGAAACAATTACACCTCTAGAGGATGTGGAGTGCACAAAACGAATGATGCCTTTTTTATGAGAAATAACCATACCAACATGATTTATTCTTTTTCTGCTTTTGTTAGTTCTAAAAAAAACTAAATCGCCTTTTTTTACTTTATTTAAAGAGATTTTTTTTCCTCTTTTTGCCATATCTCTAGAAACTCTTGGCAATTTTACGTTTTCTTGTCCATAAGCAACATAAATTACTCCAGAACAATCCATTCCTTTGCTGGTTGTTCCACCAAATTTGTAACGAACTCCTTTGTATTTTAAGGCGTTTGCAACAATTTTATCAACTTTAGAAATAGGTTTATTGTCCTTTTTAACTGCATTTTTTGTTGTTGAGCAAGAGCTCATCAACAAAGAAAAAAGAATCGCTAAAAATAATATTTTTTTCAAAGTATCTTTATTTTAAATCCACAACAATCTGTTTTGCTACTTTTTCGGAAGCTCCTTTTCCTCCTAATTTTTTTTCTAATTCAAAATAATCTAAAAAGAGTTTTTCTCGATGTTTATCATCTAAAATTTTGATCAATTCTCTTTTTAAATTTCTTTTATTAAAATCATTCTGAATTAATTCTTTCACCACTTCTTTATCCATAATTAAATTTACCAAAGAAATATATTTTAAAGTGATAATTCTTTTTGCAATCTGATAAGAAATATTCCCTCCTTTATAACACACCACTTGTGGCACTTTAAATAAGGCTGTTTCTAAAGTTGCTGTGCCAGAAGCAACAATTGCTGCATAAGAAACACTTAACAAATCGTAGGTTTTATTATTGATGAATTTTACATCTTTTTTACCAATAATATTCTGATAAAAAACAAAATCTTGACTTGGAGCACCAGCAACTACAAATTGATATTCAGGAAAATCATCAATTAAAAAAAGCATTACAAAGAGCATTTTTGTAATTTCTTGTTTTCTACTCCCTGGTAATAAAGCTATTATTGGTTTATCAGATAAATTGTATTCTTTTTTAAAAGCAATAAAATCTACTTGTTTTCTTCCTGCAATTCCATCTATTAAAGGATGCCCAACAAAAGTAACATTATAATCATATTTCTTATAAAATTCTTTTTCAAAAGGAAGTATAACAAATAGTTTATCTACGTCTCTTTTTATGGCTTTTACCCTTGTTGCTCTACTTGCCCAAACTTGAGGAGAAATGTAGTAATTGGTTCTAAATCCTTTTTCTTTTGCCCATTTTGCGATGCGTAAATTAAAACCAGAATTATCTATAAAAATAACAACATCTGGCTTAAATTCTTCGATATCTTTTTTACAAAATTTGATAAAAACTAGTACTTTTCTAAGGTTTTTAACTACCTCAAAAAAGCCCATAAATGCTCTTTCTTTGTAGTGACTTACTAAAGTGCCACCAGCTTTTTGCATTAAATCTCCACCCCAAAAACGAATGTCCGCATTTTTATCTTCTTCATACAATGCTTTCATTAAGTTAGAGCCATGCAAATCCCCTGAAGCTTCTCCAGCAATTATGTAATATTTCATATCAGAAAAACTTTAAAAATAGCGTTGTTAAAGCAATAATTATGGTTGTAATTAAAACACCTTTTGCTCTGTTGTCTTGTTTCTTTTTTATAAAAACAAAGAAAAC
>JBGCFX010000029.1:0-8023 GCA_045110395.1 Polaribacter sp. | reverse complement strand
TACGATGGTATAAGTAATTTAGGCTATTCTATATTTACTGCAAAAATATATCCAGAATATAAAATGGTTTATAAAAACTTTATATTCATAGCTGGTCTTAAAACTTTTGCTTCTTTTGATACCGAAAACGAGTCTACAAATATATTTTTATTGCCGAATTTAAAAATTCAGCGACCAGTAATCAAAGATCTTTTAAATGTGTATGGAGGTTTTTTTAGTGATTTAAAAACAAATACGTATAAAGATTTTACTAGCCAAAATTCTTTTGTTTCTCCTACTCTATTCATCACTCAAACTGTAGAAAAACAAAACTTATTTTTAGGGATTAATGGAAAAATAACCAATGATTTAGTTTATAATTTTAAGTACAGTAATATAAAAGAAGAAGATAAACCGCTTTTTTTGAGAAACAACTCAAGATCTGATGGCAGTAGTTCTATTGTAAATGGTAACCAACTAAAAGGATACGAATATGGCAACTCTTTTGGTATTTATTATGATGATGTTACCACCACTTCTATTTTTGGCGAAATTGAATACAGTCTTACCAAAAATATCCTTTTAGGAACCTATGCAACCTATAATACTTACCAAATTACAAATGCTCTAGAAGAATGGAATCTACCTACCTTAGAAGCTTCCTTTTCTGCAAAGTATAAAAATAACAAATGGTTTGCTAGCACAAATATTTTTTACGTTAGTGAACGTAAAGATGCTATTTATAATGGACAAAATCCATCCAGTTTTAACAGCATAGAAACCATAGAAGGTTTTATGGATGTGAATTTGAATGGTGGTTATCATTTTAACGATAAGTTTTCAGCTTTCTTAAACGTAAACAATCTACTAAACACAAAATACCAACGTTTTGCAAATTTTGATACGCAAGGTATTCAGGTTTTGGGTGGTATTACTTATAAGTTTGATTTTTGATGCTTGCATCATTCTGAACTTGTTTCAGAATCTTACTATTTATAGTCCTAAATTATCTCTTTTAAGTATATTTACAAAATGCATTATTATTTAGTCATCGCACTTCAAGTGTATTGTATTTATCACGCTTACAAAAATAAAAGTGACAATTATTGGTTTTTTGTCATCTTCTTTATTCCTTTAATTGGTTGTATTATTTACATAATTACTCAAGTAATTAACAGAAATGATGTTGCTGCTATTTCTGAAGAAATTACAACTATTATAAACCCAACAAAAAAAATAAAAGACTTACAACAGCAATTAGAATTTTCTAATACGTTTCAGAATAAAATTAATTTAGCTGATGCTTTTTTAGAAAATAAGGATTTTGAAAATGCCATTTTATATTTTGAAAAAGCAAGAGAAGGTAATTTTAAAAATGATCCTTACACCTTAAACAAATTAATAATCTGCTATTTTAAAACAACAAATTTTGATAAAGTTATTAGTTATTCATCAATCATAAATTTAGACAAAGATTTTAAAGATACTGTTTATTTTTATGGATTAGCTTTAGAAAAAAAGGGAGAATTAAAAGAAGCAGAACTACAATTAAAAAAAATTGACAAACGTTTTTCTAATTATGATGAAAGGTTAGAATTATCTAACTTTTATCTAAGAATAGATAAAAAACAGAAAGCAAAAGAAGTTTTATCAGAAATAATTTCTGAAATAAACTCAATGACTAAAAGTAATTCCAGAAAATATAGATATATAATTTTAGAGGCTGAAAAGAAATTAAATGGCATTTAAAAAAATCATCAAAATATTTTTTCATTTATTTTTAATTCTATTTTTAACTGCTTTAACTCAAATTGGTGGGTTTTTATATATTTCAACTTTACTTCTTATACATAAAAATAAATCTAAGTATAAAATAAAAAGAGGTATCCTTTTTACAGTTTTATATTTATTATTTACTTTTTTACTTATCCCTAAAATTGCACCCTATTTTGGGCGTGTTAAAATTGAAGATAATTACATCATAAATTCGCATAGTTTTTTTACTAAACTTTGCAATCGAAATTATGTAAATCCAAAATTAAAAAATGTTTTAACTGATGTTTCCTTAAGTATGCAAAAGGAAAACCCAGGTATAAAACTTATTTATTTAGATGCAAATTTTCCATTTATAAATGGTTTTCCATTACTACCTCATTTAAGCCATAATGATGGCAAAAAAATAGATATTTCATTTATTTATGAGGATAAAAACGGAAGAATTACCAATCTAAAACCATCAAATAGTGGTTATGGTATTTTTGAAGAACCAAATAAAAAAGAAATTAATCAAATTACTATTTGTAAAGAAAATGGTTTTTGGCAATATGACTTTACAAAATATTTAACTTTTGGCACTAAAAAAAAAGATTTAAAAATCTCAGAAAAAGCAACCAAATCACTTATTAACAGTATTTTAAAATACAAAAATACCCATAAAATTTTTATAGAACCTCACTTAAAAAGAAGAATGAATCTAAAAAATCCTAAAATTCGTTTTCACGGATGTAGCGCAGTTAGACATGATGATCATATTCATTTTCAAATTAAATAAATAGTCGTTTCATTTTTGTAAATTTATAAAATCTAATAACTTATTTAAAATGAAAAAAATTTCACTTCTATTATTCGCAATTACAATCCTCTTTTCTTGTAATCAAAAACCAGAAAAATTAATAACCAAAAAAGGATTATCTTCAGAAGAAAAAACAGATTCTACAAAAATTAAAACACTCTTTAATTCTGCGTTAACAGAAGGGAAATCTTATGAATGGCTAAGAGATTTAACCAAAAATATAGGTGGTAGATTGTCTGGTTCTCCTGAAGCTGCAAAAGCTGTTATTTGGGGAGAGAAATTAATGAAAGAAGTAGGTTTAGATTCAGTTTGGCTACAACCAGTTATGGTACCACATTGGGTTCGTGGCGAAAAAGAAGTAGCAACTTACACCACAAATGGAATCCAAAAAAATGTACCAATCTGTGCTTTAGGTTTTTCTATTGCTACTCCAAAAACTGGCGTTTTAGCTGAAGTTATAGAAGTAAAAAGTTTAGAAGAAGCCAAAGCTTTAGGAACAAAAATGAAAGGGAAGATTGTATTTTTCAACAGACCTTTTGACAATACATTAATCAATACTTTTAGAGCTTATGGAGGTTGTGTAGACCAAAGAGTTCAAGGTGCAGCAATTTGTGGTGAGTTTGGTGCAAAAGGTGTTATTGTGCGTTCTATGACCAATGCAGAAGATGAATACCCACATACAGGAACAATGACCTATGCAGATTTACCGAAAGAAAAACACATTCCTGCAGCAGCAATTAGCAGCAAAGCTGCCACAATTTTAAGTAACGATTTACAGAAAAACCCGAATTTAAAATTCTACTTTAAACAAAGTTGTGAAACTTTACCAGATGCACCATCTTTTAATGTAGTTGGCGAGATTAGAGGAAACAAAACCCCAGAAAATATTTTTGTAGTTGGTGGCCATTTAGATTCTTGGGATTTAGGTGAAGGTGCTCATGATGATGGTACAGGAATTGTACAATCTTTAGAAGTTGCTTATTTATTCAAAAAAAACAATATCAAACCAAAAAATACCATTAGAATTGTATTTTTTATGAATGAAGAAAATGGCACAAGAGGTGCTAAAAAATATGCTGAATTGGCAAAATTCAACAAAGAAAATCATATTGGTGGTTTAGAATCTGATGCTGGTGGTCATACACCAAGAGGTTTTTCTATAGATGCAAATACAGTTAATACAGAATTATTACAGAGCTGGAAAAAGTTACTTTCTCCTTATGGTTTACACGATTTAGACAAAGGTGGTTCTGGTGCAGACATTAGTCCTTTAAAAGGAGAAAATGTTACTTTGGTTGGTTACAGACCTGATTCTCAACGTTATTTCGATTATCATCATACAAGTAGAGATACTTTTGACAAAGTAAATAAAAGAGAATTAGAATTGGGTAGTGCTTCTATGGCAAGTATTGTTTATTTAATGGATAGATATTTATACAGCAACACACCTGTAAAACTTTAGAATGAATAATTTTGTCTTAGGTTTAAAATTCTTTTTTGCTGCATTTTTTATGTTTGCAGGTAGTATGCATTTTTTAAAACCTAAATTTTTCAAATACTTTATTCCGGATTATTTGCCAAAAAAAACTGTAAATTATATTGTTGGGTTTTTAGAATTTGGTTTAGGACTTGGTCTATTATTTTCATCAACTGTAAAAGAGGCTGCTATTGGTATTTTTATTTTGATGATTATTTTCTTACCAATTCACATTTGGGATGCCACAAAAATAAGACCTGCCATTGGCAAAAAATGGGTAGCTTATCTTAGAATTCCATTACAATTTTTATTGATGTACTTTGCCTATTTAATTTATCAATCTTCATAATTTTACATATTAAAAAATGAAAAAATCACTATTATTATTCGTTTTATCTTTCGTAATTCTTTCTTGTCAAAAAGAAAAAGTAGATACAATTGTAATCAATTCAAACACCTATACTGTAAATAACAGTTTTGAAAAAGCAACAGCTTTTGCCATTAAAGACGGTAAATTTATTGCTGTTGGTACTTCTGATGAAATTCAAAAAAAATATCAATCAGAAAATACCATTGATGCAAAAAACCAAACCATTGTCCCTGGTTTAATTGATGCTCATTGTCATTTTTACAGAATGGGTTTGCAGCAACAGAAAGTATCTTTAGAAGGCACAAAAAGTTATGACGAAGTTTTACAAAAACTAGTAACTTTTCAAAAAGAAAAAAATACCACTTTTATTACAGGTCGTGGTTGGGATCAAAACGATTGGGAAATTAAAGAATTCCCAACCAAAGAAAAATTAGACAAATTATTCCCAACAATTCCTGTTGCTATTGGTAGAGTTGATGGTCATGCTTTATTGGTGAACCAAGCTGCTATTAATTTATCAGGAATTACAAAAGACACCAAAGTTTCTGGTGGAGAAATTATCATTAAAAATGGAAAAATGACTGGTGTTTTAATTGATGCTGCTATGGATTTTATCAAATTTCCATCAACCTCTAAAAAGGAAGCAATTCAAGGTTTGTTAGATGCTCAAAAAATTTCTTTTTCTTATGGTTTAACAACTGTAGATGATGCAGGTTTAAACAGAAAAACCATCGAATTAATTGATAGTCTCCAGAAAACCAAAGATTTAAAAATGCGAGTATATGCAATGGTTTCTGGAGATAATCAAGCACAGATAGATTATTATATTAAAAAAGGAATTATAAAAACAGATTATTTAAATGTACGCTCTTTTAAAGTTTATGGTGATGGAGCTTTAGGCTCAAGAGGAGCTGCAATGCGCAAATCGTATTCAGATAGAGAAAATCATTTTGGAGCTTTAATTTACACACCAGAAAGATACCAAGAACTTGCCAAACAAATTGCAGCTTCAAACTACCAAATGAATACACATGCTATTGGAGATTCTGCAAATACATGGATGTTAAAAACCTACAAAAACGTTTTAAAAGATGCAAAAAATAGACGTTGGCGAATTGAACATGCACAAATAATATCTGAAGAAGATTTTAAAAATTTTGATAATATTTTACCTTCTGTACAACCAACGCATGCAACTTCAGATATGTATTGGGCAGAAGATAGAGTTGGTAAAAAGAGAATTAAAGGTGCTTATGCATTTAAAGATTTGCTAAACAAATATGGCAAAATTGCTTTGGGAACCGATTTTCCTGTAGAACAAGTAAATCCGTTTTTAACTTTTTATGCAGCTACCATTAGAAAAGATTTGAATAATTATCCAGAAAGTGGGTATCAAATGGAAAATGCTTTAACAAGAGAAGAAACCTTAAAAGGAATGACTATTTGGGCTGCCTATTCTAATTTTGAAGAACTTGAAAAAGGCTCTATAGAAGTTGGTAAATTTGCAGATTTTGTCATTTTAAATCAAGATATTATGCAAGTTGATGGCAAAGAAATACCAAAAACAAAAGCGGTTTCTACTTTTGTAAATGGTGAGAAAGTATATTAATTAAAATCAACTTATATTCGCCAAAAATTTTTAATTTTATAAAAAATGAAAAAATATTTATTTTTATTGATTTCTATAAGCATCCTCTCTTCATGTTTACCCGAAAATGAAACAACTTTTGAAGTTCAAACTGAAGCTGATATTCTAAAATATATACAAGAGAAAAACCTTACTGCTCAGAGAACTAATTCTGGCTTATATTATGTTATTAATAATGAAGGAAATGGAGTAAGACCTAATAGTTCATCTAAAGTAACTGTTGCCTACAAAGGATATTTTTTAGATGGAAACACTTTTGACCAAAGTAATTCTGCTGGAATTTCTTTTGGGTTAAACAGAGTTATTCCTGGTTGGACAGAAGGTATTCAACTTTTTAAAGAAGGTGGAGAAGGCATTTTAATTGTTCCTTATCAATTAGGATATGGTTTACAAGGTAGACCTTCAATTCCTGGAGGAGCAGTTTTAGTTTTTGATATAAAATTAATTAGTGTAAATTAAAAAATTATGAAATCTTATTTCTCGTTATTCTTTATTTGTGTCCTTTTAACTTCTTGCTTAACACCTATACCTGAGGTAGAAGAAGAAATTATAGATTATGATCCATTAAATGAGACTGAAATTCAAGAATACATTACTAAAAATAATTTATCGCCTCAAAAATCTGAATCTGGTTTGTACTATATTATTAAAAAAGAAGGTACTGGAAAAGCTGCCACATTAAATACAAATGTAACAGTATATTACAGAGGATATACTACAACAAATACAGACATATTTTTTGATGAAAGTCCTGTTAGTGGTACTAATTTTGATTTAAGAAATCTAATTAAAGGCTTTGCTGAAGGTGTAACATATCTCAAAGAGGGTGGTGAAGCTACACTCATAATTCCTTCAAAAATTGGTTACAATCAGATAAATTCACTTCCTAATAATCCATTAATTGGAAAAGTGTTACTATATGATATAAAACTAATCAGGGTATATTAATATTAAAAAAAACATAAAAGGCGAAACTTAATCAGTTCCGCCTTTTTTTGTCAGTAATTCTAAATACTATTATTTAATATCTTGCAATAAAACATCTACTGCTTTTTTAAGTTGATCATCTTCTCCTCTAGCTTTCCAACCTGGTTTGTTTTCAACTAAATAATCTGGAACTGCTGGCCCATGTTCCATATTCATTCCAGACTCTTTTACATACCAAGCTCTAAATGGCATTCTTATAAAACCACCTTGCAAACGATGACCTCCTGTAGAAATTACTGCTCCAAATGTTGGCTGCCCAACTAATTTACCTAGTTTTAAACTCTTAAAAGCGTGTGCAAAAATTTCTGCATTAGAATAACTACTTTGGTTTGCCAAAGCAACTAAAGGTTTTGTATTTACAGACAAAATTGCTCTTTCGTTAAAAGGGTAATTCCCTTTGTATTTTGCATTGTTTTTCTGCAAATTATCTGTTTCTCCTCTAGGAATTGTGTATGCATGTTGTTGGTAGGTTAAAACTGCCAATAATCTGTCTGTAGTCCATCCTCCACCATTATTTCTAACATCTATCACAATTCCTTTTTTACCATAACCACTTGCTTTTAATTCACGTTCAAAACGCTCAAAACTTGGTAAATTCATTCCTTGTATATGAATGTAACCTAATTGTCCATTAGAATACTCATCAACCAATTTTTTACGAGAATTTATCCATTCTTCATATCTTAAACGACTAATTGTTCTTGTAGATTCTGTTCTAACAACCACTTCTCTTTTATCAGATAAAGTCAATAAAATTTCGTTTCCTGATGTGTTTTTTAAAGTACTATAAAAGTTGGTATTTTTATCTATTTTATGACCATTTACAGTAGTAATTACATCACCAACATTTAAAGAAACATTAGTTTTAGTTGCTGCAGAATTAGGCAAAATATAATCAATCTTAACACCATTTCTAACATTAGAAACGTCTAAACCTAACAAACCAACTTTATCACTAAAAGTTTTTTCTGGAGTTGCACCTCTAAAGCC
>JBGCFX010000028.1:0-3010 GCA_045110395.1 Polaribacter sp. | reverse complement strand
AATCTTAGTACAAAAAAACTAAAGTCATAACGTATTCCAAATCCAGTTCCTAAACCAATGTCTTTTAAAGAGTTTAAACCACTAAATACGCGACTGTTTTCTTCTACATTATCCAATACATTCCAAATATTTCCGGCATCAGCAAATAAAGCACCTTTAAAACTTCCAAACATATTAAATCGGTATTCTAAGTTGGCTGCAATTTTAAGATTGGCTTCGTTAAAATCGTTTACACTTCCAGAAGCTCCAGGACCAAGTTTATAAGCATTCCAAGCACGATTATCGTTAGAACCTCCAGCAAAGTAACTTCGCGAGAAAGGAATACTGTTTGAATTCCCATAAGGAATGGCAATACCTACGAAACTTCTAAACGCTAAGATGTCTTTTCTGCGAGAGAGTTCCCAATGTTTTACATAATCGAATTCTGTTTTTACATACTGCGAATATGGAACTCCAAAAAGCTCGAAATTTCCATCGCTGTTTTTTTCGATTCCAGCAATACCTGAAACTGCGGAAAGAAAGTTTCCAGCCACTTCCAATTTGGTTCTAAATTGAGAAAAACTATTGTCTGTAATACCTTCTCTGTTGTTTTTTGTGAACGAAATATTAGAAGAAAAAATAAGGTTGTTTTCTGTAAGTCTATCTTTTCGCTCGTTGATGCTTCGTACTTCTTGAAAATCACTAGTGCTAATTTCTGGATATGCATTATCTACCAATACTTCGTCTAGAAATACATCTGCTTGTTGCGGAATGCCTAAACTTTCATCCTCAGGAATAACGCCAAGATTTTGTGCAACATCATTTAATCGATTAAACGAACTTGCATATACATTAAAATAATTATCTGTATTTAAGTTTTTAATGAATTGAATATTGAGCAATTCTACATTAAACTTCTTTGTGGGAGAATGATTCCAATTGTAACGAATCAATCCAGTAAAATTCTGCTTATCCAAACCAATATTCTGTTGTACACTTGTTCCTAAAGATAACAATGTAGTTGGCGACATGGTTTTTGGAATAATCTTGTCGGTATTGAATGGAAAGAAGAATCGTGGAAACGTAAGTTTTAAATCGGCTCCAATTTCAGAAATATTAAAAAACTGATCTTCAGATTCAGCTAAATCTCGTGAAGCTCCTAAAGTTCCTCTTGCTGATAATTCTAGTGTTTCTGCTCCTCTAAATATGTTTCTACTAATTAAAGATGTACTAAACGAGAATCCATAATCTTGAATGTTAGAATGTGTGATGTCTGTATTGAATCCTAATGAAAATCGTTTTCTAGGATTCAAGTACACGTTAGCAATTAAATCCTGAACGCTATCATTCGCATATTCATATTGAATGTTAGGATATTTAAAAGTTCTTAGGTTGTTTAAATGCTTATAGGTGAGCGTTCTGTCTTTGTCTTTGTATACGTCACCAGCATGTATAAAAACAGCATCTGTAATGGCTTTTGGTCTAAATCGAAGTTTTTCATTAGAGTAAATTGTAAAATCTTCATACGTAACCGAATCTTTGGTAGCATTGTTTCTATTTGCAAACGTATTGTCTGTAAAAATGTTTACTTTTTTGATACGATGCACTTTGTATTCCTTTTCAATAACAGTATCAATTTCTCTGATTTGAAGATTATTGATTTTAATTTTTACAGGAAGCAAATAATCATTGCTCGCTGTATCTCGTGCTACTTTATATTTTATAGAATTTAGCTGAAAATTATAGATTCCAGAATTTCTAAATATTGAAGTTAATCGATCGCGTTCGCCATAAAAATCTTTAGTATCGTATTGTTTCCCTTTTTTGATGAGTGATTTTTCTTTATGAATCTGATAAATAGAATCTACATCAGGTGAAGCAATGGAAACGCTTAAGCTATCTACAAAATACGGATTTCCTGTCTCAATTTTATAATCGATACTTGCTCTGCGTTCTTTTTTTGAAGGAATGACATCAAAGGAAGTTCTAGCATTAAAAAAACCTTTATTTTGGTAATAGGCTTTTAAACGTTTTATGGTTTTTTTTTTTTTTGAACTTTAAATAATTACAGGAGCTTCTCCAGTTTTCATTAACCAATTATTAAATCCAACTTTATAGTTTCCAAGTTCTACTACTTGTTTCTCAGAATAACGCTTCATTAGGCGTTCTTTTCGTTTTGGTTTTCGGTTTAACCAAGCTTGAAACGTAGAATCTGGATTTTCTTCTGCTAAGTTGTAAATGTTGAGTCGAAGCGGATAATTTAAAAATCGACTATTTGGTTTTTGATAGATTTGACTTTCAGCATCTTCATCATACAGCTTCTTATCATTAACATAAACTGTGTTTTTTGTTAATAATAATTCGTCTTCATTCACTTTTTTTATCGCATTACAAGCACTAAACATGCTAGCAATTACAATAATTAATGATATTTTTGCTAAGAATCGTTTCAATAAAGATGATTTTTCGAATTCAAAAATAAGCTAATTTAAATGTTACCCAAAAGGCAAATAAAAATAATAACGAGTCTTAATCAAAAAAAGTGCCGAAAACGAGAAGGTTTCTTTGTTGCTGAAGGTAAAAAAGTGATAAAAGAGTTATTACACTCTAATTTTGAATTGGAAATGATTTATTCAACAGATGCACTTCTCTTTTCTAAAGAAGAAAAACTCACTACAATCTCGGAGGCAGAATTAAAGAAGATTAGTTTTTTAAAAACACCAAATGTTGCTTTAGCTGTTTTTAAGATTGAGAAAAAAAAAAAAAAAAAAGCATCTGAATTAATAGTTGCACTTGACGATGTTAGAGATCCTGGAAATCTAGGAACCATAATTCGTTTGTGCGATTGGTTTGGTGTTACAACATTAGTGTGTTCTAAAACTACAGTAGATTGTTACAATCCAAAAGTAGTGCAAGCTACAATGGGTTCTTTGGCTAGAGTAGAAGTACAATATACAGATTTAGAAGCCTATTTAGATGAAACAAATCTTCCTGTTTATGGTGCTTTTATGGATGGAGAAACTGTGTACAC
>JBGCFX010000027.1:0-3759 GCA_045110395.1 Polaribacter sp. | reverse complement strand
TCTTGTACTAAGAAAATAAAAGATTTTAAAGGGGTGAAATTCACTTCTACAACATTGGATACATTTTCATTTAAATCGATTACATATAATTTTACATTAACAGGGGTTGATTGATTTAATCCATTTACTTCTAAAAAATTATTGTGCTTACTTGCTACTCTAAAAACTTCTTCTCCTAGAGAATTTGTATATACCGCTTTTACATATAAAATATCGTCGTCTTCTGGAAGCGTATAATTAATGATACCTCCACCATTTATTGGTGTTACAGTAACATTGGCTAATATTCCTGGTGGAGTTGAATCTACATCATTATTATTAGAACAAGCGAAAATTGTTAAAATAAATACTAATAAAAGTGCTATTTTGTGTATTTGTTTTTTCATAATAATCAATTTTTACCAACCTGGATTTTGAATTAAATTTGGATTTCTAGAAAGTTCTGTAAAGCTTATGGGTTGAAAATAATCTCTAGGAGAATTAAACGATCGTTGACCTATTTCTCTAATTTGATAATAATTTGCTTCAGATTCTTCATTAACAGACCAACCTTTAATTGGAGTTGCAAAGTACTTCGTTGCTAATTTCCATCTTCTCACATCATAATAACGATGTGCCTCAAAAGCCAACTCTATAGATCTTTCTTGATGTATAATTTCTCTTAAACCTTCTTTACTTAAATGTTTATTTACAGTAATTACATTGGCGGTATTACCCCAGGCATCTTCTACAGAGGGTATTCCTGCTCTTAATCGTATAATATTTAAAGCCTCATAAACTTCTGTAGATGGTCCATTAGCCTCATTCAATGCCTCTGCATAATTCAAATACAATTCACTTAATCGAATCATTGGCCAAGGGTAAGAAACAGATTTGTTATAAGCATCACCTTCTGTATCCTGGTGTACCAATTTTTTTAAAGCGTAACCTGTTTCTAAAAAGTCACCTGTATTAGCAACTCTACCATGCACCTCTCCACTTCTCATTCTTAAATTCCAAATAGCCCCCCAAGTTCTGTTTAAACCTCTATCAAAACCTAAAGATGCATAAAAACGTGGTTCTCTATCTAAGTTTAACTTTGCTGTTCTATTTGCAAACTGAGCGTAAAAACGTTGATTAAAAGCAATTGTAGCAACATCATATCTATTGGTATAATCAAAATTTTTATCTTCATCAATAGGTAATCCATTTTTTGTATAATAGGTTTCTGCCATTCTTAAAGTTGGCGATAACCATTGCCATGCGGCTTCTACAGCTGATGAATTTGGATCTTTCATTAATGCTGGAGATTGAATTTGCCAAAACTGCCCATTTGTTACTGGGCTTGAGTTACCCCATACTAATTCAGAATTCCAAGGATCTGTAATAGTAAAACGATTATTATATTGATCTCTAATAAATTTAAACTGAAAATTATTAGTATCGAAAGTAGGTGGAGTATCTGAATAATAATACATACTTGCACCTTGAGCTATAGCAACATCTATTGCTTCTTTTGCAGCTTCAGCAGCCAATTGCCATTTAGAATCTTCAAAATTTTGATTAAAAAAATGTTCACCTTCTTTGTTTACGAAATCTGAGTAATACTCAGAATTTCCATTAAATAAAGGGCTTGCACTATACAATAATACTCTTGCCTTTATTGCGATAGCAATTACTTTATCTATTCTACCTAAATCATTATTACCAACAACTCTTTCAGGTAAATTTATAATTGCCTCATCAATAGTGTTTACAATATAAGTAAAACACTCATCTACTGTTTTCCTATCTACCCTTACTTCTTCATCTGCAGCAGATATTGGTAGATTAGTATCAATAATTGGTATTGGACCATAATTACTCAGTAATAAGAAGTGATAATATGCTTTTAAAAAACTAACTTCTGCTTTCCATTGATTTTTTTCTGATTGATTCATATCCACAACCAAATCAATATTTTCTATAAGAATATTGCAGCTTCTAATTCCTTCCCATAAAGAACCTTGACCACGACCAGTAGCCCCAAATCCTGACCAGTAGCCCATTAAAGGGTTAGAAACTGTTTGTTGCCCTTTCATAACTCTAATTGCATCTGGTTCTTTTGGTACTGGTGTAGTCAATTCATCGCTTAAAAGCGCATAACTTGAATAAGTACCATCATTTTGAGGTAAATAACTATAAGAATTTGCCAATGCATTATAAGCAGTTTCTTTTCTATTAAAAAGTAAGCTTAATTCTTGCGTACCATCTGGCACTATATCTAAATATTTTTCACAACTACTAAAAGTGAAGATTGAAAAAAACACTACGAGTATAATTTTATTTTTTATTTTCATTTTTTTCGCTTTAAAAATTAACTTGAACTCCAAGATTTAAAACTCTTTGAGGTGGATAGCCTAAACCATTGCCTGCCATTTCTGGATCCCATAACTTAAATTTTGAAAAATGGAGTAAATTAACACCTGTAAAATAGACTCTTGTTTGGGTATCAGAAAAAACCCTACCTAAAGATTTTGGCAACGTATACCCAAATTCAATATTTTTTAGTCTTAAAAAATCACCACTTCTTAACCACCAAGTAGACTGTTTTTGATTATTATCTATGGCATAAGTAGATAAACGTGGCCAAAATGCATTAGGATTTGGATTGTTTTCTGACCAATGATTATCTGCGATAATACTTAATGCATTTCGTTCATTTACAAAAGGAGAAATATCATTAGGGTTTATTAAAAATGATGTTCTTGCTACTCCTTGCATAAAAGCAGAGAAGTCGAAATTTTTGTATTTAACTGAAAAACCAAAACCATATACTATTTCTGGTACATTTGGCCTACCAATTGGTACTTCATCAGATTCGTTGATAACACCATCATTATTTACATCTTTGTATTTAATATCTCCAGGTAAATATGAGTTTGTTGTAGAAAAACCATTAAATTGTTCTGGAGAATTATCTATATCTTCTTGATCTACAAATAATCTTTCAGCTATATAGCCCCATTGTTGATTTACAGGATGACCAATTCTACTTAAATTTTGATTTTGAAATTCTGGTTCACCATTTACCAAAACTTCATTTGTGGCATACGTAAAATTACCTCTTGCTGTAATGTAAAAATCTCCACTAAATGCGTGATTGAAATCTAAAGATAAATCGATACCATTTGATCTTACTTCTCCAATATTACTACTAATTACAGTTGTTAAACCAGAAGTTTCTGGAATAAATTGGCGTTCCATATAAATGTCTCGTCTATTTTCAGTAAAAATATCTGCAATAATATTTAATTTATTAAAGAGTCCAAATTCTATACCAATATTAGACTTTGTAGCTATTTCCCAACTTACGCTTTCATTCGCATATCTATTTATGATAAACCCATTGTAATAATTGTTATAGTTTGATCCAAAGGAATATCCTGTTCCTCCATTATTCAAATTCACATCAGATAAATAGAAAAAACGATCACTAGCACTTGATATTCCATCATTACCTACTAAACCGTAAGAATATCTTAATTTAAGTAAGTTAACAGCTGGTAAGTTTTTTTCGAAAAAAGCTTCATTTGATAAAATCCAACCAAAACCTACAGAAGGGAAAAAACCGAAACGATTTTGTTCTGCAAACTTTTCTGACCCATTATACCCGAAGTTAAATTCGCTAAAATAACGATCATCAAAGCTATAAGACGCTCTACCTGAAATACCAGTATTTCCTGATGGTAAAGTAGAAAAAGCTGTATGACCACCAATAGTATTTAACGCTTCTTGAAA
>JBGCFX010000026.1:0-9979 GCA_045110395.1 Polaribacter sp. | reverse complement strand
TTCACAAATGCTGATGATGATTTTTTTCCCATCTCAAAATTCTTTCTACACCAATTGTAATCTGTTTTTTTTTTGATCAGATTTTAAAATCCAGTCGCCTTTCCAATCCGATTGTTGTAATAATCCCATTGAAAAATGTGCTGGTTCGCTCCAATTCGATGGGCTTCCAGAAGCATCCCAAACTTTTACTTTCCAGAAATATTGTTTTGCAGATTCTAATTTTTTTCCTTTGTAAGTAGTGTTTACAGATTGATTTGTTGCAACTTTTTCAGAATTCCAAAAATCTCCAATATCATCATTTAAATTGGCTAAACTACTTGCTACTAAAATTTGATACGCTGTTTGTTTTTGACCTCTGGTATTGTTTTTATCAATAATTTTCCAGCTTAATCTTGGGTTGGTATTTTCTATGCCTAAAGGATTGGTTTTGTATTCTACTTTTAAATCTTTAAGCGTAACTGTAGAATTATTAACAGTACAACCCAACATACAGAAAATAAAAACAAGTAGCGATAATTTAAACAAGCTAAAAATTTTATTGATTTTCATTTTAAAAATTGGTTTCTATTTTTATAAGCCTAGTTAATTGTTATTGTAAACGAACCTGATTCTAGTTGAAATTCATTCGCTTTTACAACTTTATTATTCAGCTTAATTTGATTTCTTGCATACATTGGTAATTGAACTATAGCCTTAGAATTATTAGGTATTGTAACAGACCAAATTATTTTAGCATCTTCTTTTTTCCAAGAACTTTCTATTTTTCCTTGTGGCGATTTGTAAGAAACCTCAACCCAATCTAAACCGTCTAAAAAAGTAGGTTTTAAAAAAAACTGTTTAAAACCAAGGTAATTTTCATTTGGTCTAATTCCTCCTAAACTTTCGTGAAAACTGGCAGCAAAACCACTATTCATAGGATGATTGAAAGAATTTCTATAATAACGTTTACTTTTATTCCAATTGGCAATAAGCTCTGGCCAAGTGCTTAAATTGTGTGTTTCTGTAACAAAACCTAAGCTTGGGTAATCTGTAATTGTCCATAAATGTTGGGTAACGTTACTGTGTCCAAAATCATTAAGTATGGTATACAAAGGGCGATGTCCAAAAATACCCGTTGTAAAATGCCCTTGTTTATCTTTCATTATACGTTTGGCTAAATCATCAGCAACCAACTGTTTATTTTTTTCATCAACTAAATCTAAATGTAGCGCAAAAGCATTTCCTGTTTGAGAGCCATAAGAATTGTTTTTAGCATCAAAAAAATGATTATTAAATGCTTTTTTAACGAAACTTGCTTTTTCTTTATACTTTGTAGAAGCTTCATTTTTATTCAATAAATCAGCCATTTTTTGCATAGCCAATAAAGATTGATAATACAAAGCTGTGGTTGTTAATGCTGGTGGTGTGTCCATTTGTGGATTTCCTCCTGGAGGGCACCAATCTCCATAACCCCCATTTATAATGCCTTTTTCTTGTACTTTTTCATCTAAATATGCCATCCAACCTTGCATCATTTTCCAAGATTTTTTTACAATAGTTGTATCACCATAATAGACATAAGAAAAATAAGGAATCATTACTGTGGCTGCACCCCAATCTGGTCTTGCTTGTAAATTTAAACGTTTCCCCACAGAAACATTAGCAGGTGCACGTTTATCATAAGGAAAAGGATCTTTAAAATGCGCTTTAGATACCCCTAAAACAGTTTCCATATCGTCTGTAGTTTTTTGCCACAAACGTTGTAAGTTAAAATTATAACTTGCAGCTTCTGCAACCACATAAGCATCGCCCATCCACGCACAACGTTCTCTGTGAGGGCAATCGCTTAATAAACCTTGTAAATTATCTTCTATGGTTAACATAGAAACATTATAAAATTTATTTATTTGTTCATCTGAACATTTAAAAGTTCCTATTCGCTCAACATCTGTTCTTACCAACCAACCTGTAAACTGCTCTATAGTGGGTTTCTTTGTTAAACCTTCTATTTGTATGTATTGAAAACCGTGATAAGTAAAACGAGGTTCCCAAGATTCTACGCCATTTCCTTTACATATATAAATATCGGTTTGCGTGTTTCCTGTAACGTGTATGCCTGTGGATGCTGGATCTATATTTTGTTTGTCTGGCATTAAATGTTCTGCAAAACGCATTTTTATTTCAGTTCCTTCCTTTTCTTCAACATTAATTTGCAACCAACCTGTTATATTTTGCCCCATATCAATAATCCAACCTTTTTCTGCTGGTAGAATTGCAACTGGCTCAATTTTTCTAACCTTTTTCATTGGTTCTAATTGTTGCTCAATTAAATTACTGGTTGGGACTTTCATTGGTTCAACAGCATTCCAAGAAGAATCCTTATAATTAGCACTAGACCAATTTTTAATTTCTTTTCTGGCATCGTAAGTTTCTCCAAGATACATATTATCAAAAAGAATTGGACTGTTATGTGCTTTCCAACTTTTATCGGTTACAACCTGTTGTGATTTTCCGTCTTTATAGGTAATATTTAACACCATTATTGCTCTTGGTTTACCATAAGCAAGTCCTGGCCAAAAGGCTATATTTTGCCCATAAAAACCATTGCCCAACATAATTCCAATGCCATTTTTTTCTTTAAGAAGTGATGTAACATTATAACGTACAAAAAAAGCACGTTTGTTGTAAGAAGTTTGGGCAGGATCTAGCACCCTATCTCCTACTTTACTTCCATTTAAATATAATTCATAGAGTCCTAAGCCACAAATAGCCACTTCTGCAAATGCAATTTCTTTTGAAGTAGAAAATGATTTTCTTAGCAATACTGATGGATGAGCCTTACGTTTAACCGCTTTCAACTCTTTTTCTGTAGGTTGCCACGTATTGATATCCATTGGAGGTTGATTTCTAACAAAATCTCTTACAGACCATTTTTCTATACGATTGTCTTGTGTGTAACCAATCCATTTTGCTTGATTCCAATCTATCTTTTTAGGTGCTATAAATTGTGCTCTTTTAACTTTACCTTTAGGTGTGTTTGAATTGAAATAATTAGAATTTATAAACCAGAATAAAATACCAACCAAACATAAAATCGGAATTAGATAATTTTTAATTTTTTTTATCATAGTATGATTTATGATTTTTTTTAAATTCTGACGTTATTCAATTATATGGAAGATTTGTATTGTTTATCGTAAAAAATAGTATACTTCTATTTTACAAGTTTTTAAATACAAAAACAGGAAATCATTAAATATAATTTCCTGTTTTATTAAGTAGTTTTTAACTTACTGTTATAGATAATTCTAACGTTTTGTTATCCTCTGTAAAAAAAACTTCTAAAGGCAAAGCTTCTACTCCTGGCACCATATTAAAAGTTCTTTTACCTTCAGTTTCTTTTATTTTAATGGGTGCATTCGCATTAATAGTTACCAAACCTTCTGGTTTTTGTATAGTAATTTCATTTTTGCTAACGTTTGTTACAACCTCACTTGCAGGTGAAACTATTGGCAATACAAAAGCAGTTTTTTCTGTAATATCTTGTTTTGTAGTTACTTTAATTTCTGTTTTATCAGCAGTACATTTGTAACCAATATCAAATGCAGAAGCAGTTCCAGAAACTATTTCTCTTTTTGTGTTTTTTAATTTTGTATCTGCTACCAACTCAATCGTTCCATTTTCATCTTTAGAAGTAACAGTTGCTGGTAAATCGTATAAGTTTGTATACCAAACATCATCTTTAAACACCTCTACTCTTGGTGTTAAACAAATGTCTTTATTAGGTTGTACTTGTTGATTGTTCTTCTCTACCATAGCATACTCTGCCATACTTGCAGCGCATAAAAGTCCTACTTTATTATGGTATAAAACACCTAAAGCACCACCTGAAGCTTGACGATAATCGTATTTATAATGGTATTCTGCATCGTAAGCACTTACTGTACCTCTCCAATCTCCTCTTGCGAAAAGGTATACATCTAAATCTTTAAAATGTTTTACCCCATCTGCAGTGGTTCTAGGCAAACTAGCTTTGGTATTAATTTCTGGCAAATGATCCCAATGATCTAATAAAGCTGCTAATGGTTTTGCGTGGGTAAATGTATGATGTATACAAGGTGGTATTCCTGCTCCTATAAATCCTGGACCTCCATGAATTAAGCCATCTGCAGTACATCTTTGTAATAACTCAGTATTTTTAACTGCTGCTGTTCCAAATGCAGGATTGATGTTTGCCATCATTCCAAATGCTGGCTGACTTCCATCGCAAGTTCTACTTCCCCAATAACTCCATTTGTACATTCTGTTACCCCAACTATTGTCCCAAGCGCCATCTGGTAACATAAATTCTAAGTGGCTGTTTAATGATTTTGTTAAGATTTGTAATAGTTCTTCATCTTTTTCTTTAATGGCATACATTACCAAACTATTCAAGGTTTCTTCTACATTATAACCTAAATCTACTCCATGTAAACCTTTTTCACTTAACTTGCTTGAACTTTTTTTGCACTCTCCAAACAATAATCCTTCATTTTCTGTAAAATATACTTTTACTTGAGATGCTAATTTTTTACTCTTGGCTTTAAAATCTTCTCTATTTACAACATTACCTATTAAATTTAATCCATAAACAGCAGTACCTGGATAATTTATGTTGGTAAAATCTATGGTAAATTCTTTATAAATATAATCTCCAGCTTTTTCTAAACGAATTGTCCAAGCTTTGCGTGTTGCTTCATCTAAAACATGACCATGATAATGCAAAGCTTCTGCTAAAGCAATAGCTCCAAAAACTGAAATTCCTTTCCAAGATTTTGGATTTTTAATTACAGTCCAAGCACCACTTGGTTGCGATACATTATTCTCTGCCCAAAGCATTACCAATTTGGCACCTTCTACATATTTTTTATCACCAGTTTTGTCTGCCATATACAAAAAAGGATATACAGCATCCATACAACGTCCGTGAATATGCGAACAAGAAGGGCAACCTAATGCACCATGCAAATCTAAATTAGACGGATTATTAATTTGCTTTTTTAACATCCCATCACTCCAATCTTTTAAAAGACTTGAAATTAAATTTTTAAATTTCAGAGAGTGTTCTGGATGACTAGTACAAGCATTTAAAAAACCTGACATAGGTAATGATAAACCTACTCCTGCTACTGCTGATAATTGTAAAAAATTACGTCTTTTCATTTAAGTTTTTATTTTAAGTTTTAAAATTATGAAGATACTGTTTAAAATCTGTCCTGTTTTATCCTGAATGATAAAATTAAGAAAGCCAGAAGAATAACAATCCTCTGGCTTTTATAAACTTTTAAAATATTTTTTATTTAATGACTAGTTTTCGATAAAAAACTTTGTTGTCATCAGAAATTATTTTCACAAAATAAGAGCCCGAATTAAATTTGCTATTTATATTGATATTAGATTCATTTGCTGTTTTTT
Source organism: Polaribacter sp. (assembly GCA_045110395.1). GTDB lineage: Bacteria > Bacteroidota > Bacteroidia > Flavobacteriales > Flavobacteriaceae > Polaribacter. The sequence goes on along the minus strand of JBGCFX010000026.1, from coordinate 4,546 downwards.
CAAAAACAAGTTTCCCTAATAAATTGTAAATCTCAATATTTTTAACACCATCAAGATTATTAAATAATATTGTAAAATTATGTTTTGCAGGGTTTGGATATATTTTTATTGAAGACAAAACAAGTTTATCATCATCTAAACTTAAAGATTGACTTGTTGGTATCGCTTCCCATATACTTCTTTGGTCTGTTACATTAGCATCTTTATTAGTAACACTTCCATCTACTTCATTGTATAAAAATTTACCATTATTTTTTGCTTCGATTCGATATACATTTTCTGTTCCTGCATCGTGTATAGTCCACACTTTATCTACATCAGTAGCTGGAGCTCCTTTATTAGTACTTACTACTTCACCAGTTCCTTTAGCACGAATTATCCCAAAGGTTTCACTGTCTATATTATAATAATCTCCAGATTTCACAAAGGTCCAATGCGTATTCTGAGGTTCACCTGAATCTGAAATAGTTACTGCAGTATTACTAGCACCAGCATCTGTTAAAAATTTACCTGTTGCTAAATTTCTCAATCTATAAATATCATCAGATGGTTCTGCAATATTAATATCCTCTATTTCTTCTTTCTGATAGGTTGTATTTGCCCATCTAAATTGAGCTCTACCTCCACGTACTCTGTAAGCACCATATCTAATTCCTGATTCTAATCCTCTTTCTGGTGATGGAATGTTATAATTAAAAGCTTCTCCACCAATTATAGCATCACAATAATGTACTTTTTTAGTAGCATCGTTTGGATCTACTCTAAATCCTACCTCAAGTTGAAAATCAACCTCTTCATTTTTATTGACTCTCTTTAAGAAAACTACTTCTCTACCACTACTACCTACACCTCCTCTTTCTAGAATACGTTCTGCATAAATATCAAAAGCTATTTGCTTGTCAGCATTTACGCCATCTCCATAAACAGGATGTGCTCTGTATAAAAGAATTGCAGGATCTGTAGAACCACTTCCTCCTGTATGTTTTCCTTTAGCTTGTGCCAAATAACTTCCACTGGAACCAAAAGAACCTGTATCTCCAACTTCTAATATTCTAAAAGTTCCAGTAAATTTGGCAAAACTTCCTATACCAGTTTTAGTAGATCTAGATAAAGATCGCTCCATTCTTGGTTGCTGGATGAGATTACCTTGATTAGTAGAGCCATCTGTTATGTTGTATATTCCCCAAGTTTTTCCATAAACCGTGCTTTCTTTATAATTGGCATAACAAGTTCGATCATCTATAGTACCTAAATTCACTGCATTTGGTAAATCATTAGATGTTTTAGTTTCATTTGCTCCATCAGCATTACAAGTAGTATAACTACCTGTATCTTCATCAGGTGCTACTTGTGACAGCAATAGAGGAGACCAAAATATCAAACAGAAAAAAAGTAACGTTTTAACTATTTTCTTTTTCATAGTAATTTTTTATTATTTAATAATCAATTTAGAATGATATATCTTATTCTTTTCGGAAAAGGTTCTTATCAAATAAACTCCTTTTTTAAGATCAGTTGTCTTGATATTCATAACATTGTTTTCGGTTGAATTATTATAAACACGTTTCCCTAATAAATTGTAAATCTCAATATTTTTTACACCATCAAGATTATTAAAGGATATTGTAAAATTATCTTTTGCTGGATTTGGATATATCTTGATACTTTCTGTACTTAATGTGCTGTTATCAGTACTCAAAGTACCTGTACCTTCTAATCTCCATTTACTTCTTTCATCACTTTCTTCAGCCTCAATATTATAGACGCTATCATCAGTTTGATGGTATAAATATCTTCCATTACTTTTAGATTCGAACCTAAAAGTACCATCTGTATCATTTCGATGAATTGTCCAAATTTTATCGGTATCAGCTGCTGGTGGAGCTTTAGTTGTGCTTACCACTAAATATGCTCCTGCAGCAAAACCTGAGCCTGTCGCACGTAAAATACCATTATCTTTACTATCTATGTTATAATAAGTTTGGCCATCTGCAGTAGTTTCAACAAATTGCCATTTTCTATCATCTGAATCTCCAGAATCATGCACAACTACAGGTTGAGCACTTCCAGCAGCTCCTAAATATTTTCCAGTTGCCACATTTACAATTTTATAAACATCTTTTTCATCTGCACCACCTCCAGTAGTTGCATTACCAATTATCATCCTATCGAAATTGAAACCTCCAACTTGACCTACAATTTTAATTTTTTGTACTCCTTTTTTTAGACTGATTTGAGATTTTGTACTTAAAAACCTTGTTAAATTTGGAGTTGTGACTAATGAGATTGACGCAAGACTAGTTGAACCACTCATTACTTTTAATTTCTTTGTAGTACCTGGTGATGCCGCAAAAATCTCTATTTCATAAGTAGCATCTGCTGGGACATCTATAGTATATTCTGCAAAATCATTGGCTGCCCATGCATTTAAATAAAATACAGAATTACTCCAACGTGTTACATTTACACCACTTTTTGTGGTATAATGTTCAGCCTCAATTTCAGTTGGAATTTGGTGTGTTTTGGCTTTCACAGTGATCGTTTTTGAAGCTTGAGCAGCTGTAAAATAATCGTTACCAGTATCTGAAACTGTAACTGTTGCAGTTCCTGCACCTAAAGCGTGCCTTACTGTATTACTCCAAACAATAGCTACTTGATTATTAGGAGCAACAAATCTTAATTTTGCATCAGGATTATTACTTGATGCTATAAGACTAAATGCAGGATCTCCTGAAGTTACTTCTGGAATATTTTGAAAAGTAATTTCTTGCTCACGAATTGGCACTGTTAGTTCATGGCCTATGATTGGTGCAGGATTATAAGTATCATCTCCTAATTGCAATGCATTAATTGTTGTTTTTCCTGCACGTTTTACTATTAATTTTCCATCTACAATATCTGCAACATCTGTATCTGAACTCTCATAAACAATTGGCAAACCAGAACTTGCAGTTGCGTTTAAAGTTTCATCAGCAGTACCCCAAACATGAGTTGTATTTGCTAAACTAAAGTTTATGGTTTGATTCGATTTAGATGCATTGGAATTTACCACAAACGTTTGTGTTACTGCTGCTGCATTATCATAAGTACCATCTCCTAGTTGATTTGCTGTAATTTGACAAGAACCAACACCCATAATTTTTACCTTATTCCCATCTACAATACGTGCAATATTTGTGTCAGATGAGATGTATGAAACAGGTAGATTAGAACTTGCAGATGCTGTTAACTCAAAGTCGTCATCACCTTCGGTTTTTTCTGCTAAAGCATTAAAACTTATCGTTTGTGGTGTATATTCTTCTTTTTCTAATTTAAAAACGAAACAATGTACTGGAACTTCTGCACTATTTTTTACTTCACTAAAAACAACAGCAATAATACCATCATTCATAATTGTTATACTTTTTTTGACACTTATGCCAATACTCTTTCTAAAATCTTCACGCCAAGTATACGTGCCTGCTAAAGCACTTGTTACTATAAAATTACCTCCAGAAATATTGAATTTATACATTCTGTTCCCATAAAAAATACCCAAAGAACCTTTGTTTCTGTCTTCTTTAAATTCGTTTTCACCATTTTTCCTAAGATAATTATAAGCATTAGTTCCTTTAGGTTTTTGATATATGTAAATATCATTTTTAGGAGAGATTGCCACTTGAGGACCACCAGCCCAACCTGCATTATCAGGAACACTTCTTGGGTCTGCAATTAAAAAAGGTGAATGATCTGTAATTGGTAAATCATAACTTTTACCATCTACTGTGGTCGCTTTTTCATTCATTCTTTCTCCTAACTCCATTAAATAAACACCTTCTCCTAAAATAGTAGGAGATTCAGCCCATCTAGGTGAATAAGAATAGTAAAACTTCCCGTTCATAAAATGTGCAGTTCCATAAGCAAAGTGTCTTTCTCCTTGAGAAACTTGAGCACCTCTTCCTCTTATTATCGTAGTTTCTGGAGACCAAGTATTTCCATCATAATAGGTCATAATGATGTCTCCACCAACAGCAGAACCTAATCTTCTTTCAAAATACATTTCTCCTTTATCATTATTAAATAAATCTGGATACGTAACACTTGTTACTTTTTTTCCTGGAATTAAATAATCTTGTTGAGGTAAAAAGTTTGCAGCTATAAAATCACTATCAGGACCAAAAGCAATATTTTTCTTAGACCTTATATAATTTAAATCTTCATTGTGATGATCGAACATTAAATGTATCGTTCCGTCAATAGGAGAAATTCCAATATTGGTTGTTAAATGTGTAACTCCTAAACCACCCACTAAACTCATTTTTGCAGGTAATGCAACATGTACCCAAGTACCTTCTCCAATTTTTTTTCTTGAAACCATTAAAGTACGGTCTGCCCATCCACCTCTATACCAAGTATAAAATACAAATCCATTTGATACTTTCATACAATTACCATGTGGGTTTATGCTTGCCCCATAATGATATGGTTTTGCATCATCTGCTTTCCAAAAATAAAATGCTTCGTCTGTAATTTTTGAATTTTCCAAAAAAGTTACTTGACCAGAAAC
>JBGCFX010000025.1:0-2960 GCA_045110395.1 Polaribacter sp. | reverse complement strand
AATATGTAAATAGTCATCAGCTGTTTTTATATCATTAAACATAGAAATAAACCACTTATTGTGTCCGATATTTTTTGGAACAGTTAAGATATCAGTAATAGCCTTCAATTCAAATTTATAAACCCAATATCACTGCTTACCGCGCACACGAACAGTAAATAAGCTTGATTCTGACTGTCATTCCAACATCCTTAATATTAAATTTGAATTTGTTAAAATGTTTGTGCACCAAGAAATTGGTAATAAACAAACAATTAAATCTCCTCATTTACCATGAGATCGTGTTGTTGTAGCTAATTTTGGTTTAAATTTTAAAATCCTAAATCTAAATAGACGTAAAATTAAAAAATAATAGAGAACTAAAAAATATGTAAACCAAAACCACCATCAATACTGTCAGTGAGTAATTCTCAGTAACGAATCAGTTCTGGTGGTAGGAAATCCCATATTATAGTTTGTTGTGTACATAATATCTAACGTCAAATTGGCCCACATTTAATATATTAATTAAATTAATGCAAAAAAAAAAATAAAAAAAAATACTAAAAAAATTAAATTATCGATGACCTTAAAAAAAAAAAAATTATACTTATAATTAAAAGATACTATAAATATAATTAAGATTATTGAGATATAATTAAATATTTTAAAGTTTTTTAAAAAAAGATAATTTTTTTTAAAAGTTAAATAGTAGTTAGTTGTTGAGGTTAAGTACTCAGAAGGAGATTTTTGTAGATCAAATAGATAAAATTTAGATAAAACTAAATGACCACAAAAAATATAGCAATTTAACAACAACATAGAAATAGATAACAACGCCAGCAATGAGGAATTTGAGTAATAATATGAGTAGTAACGTGAACTGTTCATATGACTGTATACATTTTTAGGAGCTTTTTTAAAGTCAAAGAAAACATTATAAACCAATCTAAAACAATATATAAACCCACACAAAGCACCAAAAAAACAACTTAAAAAGGTAAATCAGTAGAAAATTGAGTTTGTGTTTAAACTTAAAAAAAGAAAATGTTTACTGTAATAGCCTATTGATAGTGGGAATCCACCTAGATTAAATAGACATATAAGTAGGGTATAGAATTCAAAGGGCATATATTTATAGTAACCTCCCATACGTCTGTAGTCTTGATAATTTAAAGAAACTCTTATTATGTTACCAACACATAAAAAGCTAGCGGCTTTAAAAAAACCATGTATATATAGATATAATAATGTAGTCTCCATTAACTCAGTAGATACACAAACCATTAAAAAACCACAGTGACTAATAGTTGAGTAAGCCAATAATTTTTTAATATCAGATTGGAAAACCGCACAAAAACCACCATAAAAGGCTGTTATAGATCCAAAAAATTGAATTAGTGTGTGACTAAAAAAGCTTAGCTCAAATAATTGATTTAATCTTAAAAATAAAAATATACCCGCAGAAACAAGGGTGGCAGAATGGATTAGGGCTGAAGCCGGAACTGGAGCCTCCATGGAATCTGGTAATCATAAATGAAACCCAAACTGAGCAGATTTAATGAATGCGGATATAATAAAAAAAAAACTTATTATTTCTAATGAATTTATCTTAAAGTTTCACAGGTAAAAATGGGTTAGAGTAAAATTTGTAATTTGTAATTTAAAAATATTTATATTTAGTGTATAGAACTCATTATAAATTATTATTATTCCAATTAACAAAGATAAATCACTTATTTTGTTAAAGGTAAATGCTTTAAATGCAGCCTTTAATGTAGAAACACGTGTATTTCAAAAATTAATTAATAGAAATGAAGTGATTCCTATTAATTCCCAACCTAAAAATAAAAGTATAAAGTTACCCGAATTAACCAATATTACCATACTTATAACAAATAAATTTATCAGAATTATTAGCCTATCAACAAGTGGTTCGTACCTAAAATAAGAAAATGTATAGATTATAACGCTAAGTGCAATTGATACAGTTAGTAACGTATAGCTTAAAGATAAGTGGTCAACAAAAAATTCAATATCAACTGTACTTGTTAAGTTAAATTTAAACCATAAACCAGCATTTATATAAATATAAATATTTTCATAACCTACTTTAAAATAAATAGCAACTAAACTTAACCAAAAAGAACTTATGCAAATAAAATTTATAAGGAAGACACCCTTATAACCTAGATAAGAGATAAAAAAAAAACTTGATAAAATACCCAATAAAGTCGATATAAAAAAAAAGACTAAGGCAAGTACAGGGTCATTTAAGTTTATATGGGGGAGCGATGCAAGAAAAGAAGGTAATCCCCCAATAAAATCAAATTTGGTGGCTATTTGTACAAGGGCCTTGCAAAAACATTTAGCATATTCTATAAACAAGATTATAACTTCAGGACAAAATATATAAAGTTTATATATTGTAGAAGCTGCAGTACTTAAAGTTAGAGATGTATAATACCGAACATGACTAGACATTTTAATAAAAATTATATTTATATTTATATTTATATTTTAAACTTAAATATTTTTTTTTCTTAGTTTTAAACTTAAATATTTTTTTTTCTTAGTTTTATACTTAAATATTTCTATATTTATCTAGTAAGTTTTTATTTAAAATTTATATTTCTGAAATGAATTGGACTCGAACCAATGACGGTTTCCCAATAGATTTACAGTCTACCGCTTTAACCACTCAGCCACCATTCCATAAAAAAAATTTGTTTACATTAAGTATGATTTTTATAATTTTAAGATAAAAAACTTAGACTAACTTATATTTAACAAAAGTAACCCCTGTAAAAAAAACATTAATAAATTAGTGAAAGGTTGAGATTAAGAAAACATATTTTCAACTACAGAACGTGTTGTAGTTGTAAGTTGTTCAAAAAAACTTTAAAGTTGAATAAGCAGCTTCAAGAAATAGAAGAGCAGCCAAAGTGAGAGTAATTTAAATAAAAAAAAATATCAACCAC
>JBGCFX010000024.1:0-7676 GCA_045110395.1 Polaribacter sp. | reverse complement strand
AAATCGAAAATTATATCTTCTGATGGAAAACCAACTTTATTGACTAAAACATCATAAGAACGTTGTGCAATTTCTATTCGTCTTTCGTAATTATCTGCTTGACCTACTTCATCAAAAGCCATTACAATTACTGCTGCTCCATAACGTTTTATTTGCGTTGCTTCCCAAATAAATTTTTCTTCACCTTCTTTTAATGAGATTGAATTTACAACACATTTTCCTTGTACAACTTGTAAACCAGCTTCTATAATTTCCCATTTTGAGCTGTCAATCATCATTGGAACCCTACAAATATCTGGCTCTGCAGCAATTAAATTTAAGAAACGAACCATAGATTCTTTTCCATCAATTAAACCATCATCCATATTAATATCGACAATTTGTGCTCCACCATCTACTTGATGTCTTGCAATATCTAAAGCTTCATCAAATTTTTCTTCTTTTATCAGCCTTAAAAACTTTCTAGATCCTGCAACATTTGTTCGTTCACCAACATTTATAAAATTGCTGTTTTCATTCAAGATTAACGGTTCTAATCCTGATAAACGCATATACTTACTTTGTTTCACTTTCATCTTCTTTCTTTCCTTTTTAATGAGATCTTTCGACTGCACTCAAGATGACAGCTTCTCTTGGTTTATATTTCGAAGCAATATTTGCAATTACTTTTATATGTTCTGGACTTGTACCACAACAACCGCCAATAATATTAATTAAATCTTTCTTCAGATATTCTTCAATTTGCTCTCCCATTTCTTCTGGAGTTTCATCATACTCACCAAACGCATTTGGTAATCCTGCATTTGGATGTGCAGAAATTCCAAAATTGGTTTTATTAGCAATTGCTTCTAAATGTGGTTGTAATAAATTAGCTCCTAATGCACAATTAAACCCCACAGTTAAAAGTGGAATATGAGAAACAGAAATTAAAAAAGCTTCTGCTGTTTGACCTGATAATGTTCTTCCTGAAGCATCAGTAATTGTTCCAGAAAGCATTACAGGAATTTCTATATTTCTTTCTTCTTTTACTTGTTCAATGGCAAATAAAGCTGCTTTTGCGTTTAAAGTATCAAACACAGTTTCTACCAATAATAAATCTGCACCACCATCTACTAAAGCTTCTGCTTGTTGTTTGTATGCAATTCTTAATTCATTAAAAGTTACAGCTCTATACCCAGGATCATTTACATCTGGAGACATACTGGCTGTTCTGTTAGTTGGTCCCATTGAACCTGCAACAAAACGTGGTTTGTGTGGTTCTTTTGCTGTATATTCTTCTGCAACTTCTTTTGCAATTTTTGCAGATTGATAATTTAGTTCATAAACCAAATCTTCCATTTGATAATCTGCCATTGCAATTGTAGTACCAGAAAACGTATTGGTTTCTATAATATCTGCTCCTGCTTCAAAATATTTACCATGAATAGTTTTTATAGCTTCTGGTTGGGTAATTGACAAAAGATCGTTATTACCTTGCAAAGGTGTTGGATAATTTTTAAAGCGTTCTCCTCTAAAATCTTCTTCTGTGAATTTGTAGGCTTGCAACATAGTACCCATGGCACCATCTAAGACCAAAATTCGTTGTTGTAAAGCTTTATATATGTTTGACATTTTTGTTTGATAATTTTTATCAATATGTCATCAGGAAAAGTAAAATTTTCGCTGTTATCTGTCAATTAAGTACTGAATAAAATTTAGCATTAATTGTAGAATGTAGCACCTTTATTTCTATGAGAAATGGGTTGCTAAGGTTTCAACGGGTCTAATCCCTCTACCTTTCGTGATAACGTAATTAATAAGTTTATGAACTGAGATACAAATTAACGGATTATATTTTTATTCTGATAATATTGTTGTAAAAAAATGCCAAGAATTCACGAATAAAAAAAACTACTCTTTTTCAAATAAAGTTGATGATAAATAACGATCTCCTCTATCACAAATAATAGCAACAACCACACCTTTATCTAAACTTTGGGCAACTTTTATTGCACTTGCTACAGAACCTCCACTACTCATTCCTGCAAAAATGCCTTCTTCTTCTGCTAATCTTTGTGTCATTTCTTTTGCTTCTGCTTCGTTTACTTCTAAAACTTCATCTACTTTATTTCTATTAAAGATAGCTGGTAAATATTCTTCTGGCCAATTTCTAATTCCTGGTATTTTTGCACCCTCTTTTGGCTGAACACCTACAATTGTAATATTTTCATTCTGTTCTTTTAAGTAATCTGAAACGCCCATAATTGTTCCTGTTGTACCCATTGTACAAACAAAATGTGTAACTTCACCTTCTGTATCTCTCCAAATTTCTGGACCTGTTCCTTTATAATGCGCTTTAGAATTATCTGTATTATCAAATTGATTTAATCTGTAATAGCCTTTTTTGTATTTTAATTTTAAGGCATAATCTCTAGAACCTTCCATACCCAATTCTTTGGAGGTTAAAATTACTTTTGCACCATAAGCACGCATTGTTTTAACACGTTCTATAGTAGAATTTTCTGGCATTACAATAACCATATTTACACCTAAAACTTTTGCCATTAAAGCTAAAGCAATTCCTGTATTACCACTTGTAGCTTCTACTAAAGTATCGCCTTTTTTAATGTTTTTTCTTCTGATAGCTTCAGAAATCATATTATATGCAGCTCTGTCTTTTACACTTCCTCCTGGATTATTTCCTTCTAATTTTAATAGCAAGGTTACTCCTTCTTTTTTAAAAATATTTTGAGTTTCTACCAAAGGTGTATTTCCTACAAAATCTATGATACTTTTTGTTTTCATCAACTAAATTTTTGAGTAATTTTATTTTCTGATTGAACAGTTACAATTGAATTTTCTGGAACTGATTCTGTAATGCAAACATTTGCACCTATTATTGAATCTGCGCCAATAACAACATCTCCTCCTAAAATAGTTGCATTAGCATAAATAACAACTCTACTTTCTATTGTTGGATGTCTTTTTGTGGATGCCAAGCTCTTTTTAACTTGAATTCCTCCTAAAGTTACCCCTTGAAAAATTTGCACATTATCTTTGATAATTGTGGTTTCTCCTATTACAATTCCTGTTGCATGGTCTATAAAAAATGATTCGCCAATTTCTGCTCCTGGATGAATATCTGTTCCTGTTATTGAATGCGCAAATTCGCTCATAACTCTTGGTAAAACAGATATTTCTAATTTTAATAATTGATGACTTAATCTATAAACAGCTATTGCATAAAAACCTGGATATGCTAAATATACTTCTTCTAAACTTTTAGCAGCTGGATCATTTTTGTAAGCAGCCTCTGCATCTAAATCTAATTTCTGTCTGATTTCTATAAAATGATTCTCGAAGTCATTCCATAATTCTACTCCATTATCAATAGATAATCTTTCTAAAATTTTTAGAAATTGATTTCTTGTTTCAGAACCACTTTCTGTTAGATGATTTACATCAAATAAATTATTAATGAGTTGTTTTGTAAAAATACCAACTGCATCTTTTAAACACATTCTGTAGTTTTTAAACGCAGTTTTTTGTGCTATTTCCTTGGTCTCTAACATTAAGATTCTGGTGCTAATTCTACTTCTAAACCCTCTATTTCTGGTGTCATTTGTATTTGACAACCTAATCTACTATTATCTTGTACATCAAATGCTTCTGCTAACATTGCATCTTCATCATCAGTCATTTCTGGCAAAATATGGTCTGACTTTACATAACATTGGCAAGATGCACACATAGCCATTCCTCCACAAATGCCTATAGTACCTTCTTCTGCAAGCTCATAAGAACGAACAACTTCCATTAGGTTCATAGCTATATCTGTTGGTGCTACAACATCGTGTGTTACACCATTTCTGTCTGTTATTTTTATGTTGATATCTTGCATTTAAGTATTAGGTTTTAGTAAATAGTAGTTAGGCTTATCTGACCGAAAATTGAATACCATTGTGTTTATTTTAATGATTTTATTAAGCCAAATAACATTTTTGCTATTTCATTAGATCTATTTATTAAATCAATTGAAACTTCTTTCGAAATAAATTTTAATCTCACAGCCAAGTATAACATTGACCTTGTTTCACTATTAGAAGCCAAAGATATATACAAAAATCTTTTAAAATCAGGATTTGTACGTCTGTCAAAACCTTCAGCTATATTATTTGAAATAGATACTGATGCTCTTTTTATTTGGTCACAAAAGGAAAAATCTCTATTGTTTTTAAAATTGTCATAAATTAATACTGAATAATCTTGTACTTTTTGCCAAACTAATAACTCTTCAAATTTTTGCACTCCCATAATATATCTTTTAAATTAATTTATTGCAAACTAAACATATTATTGAGAATCAACTATTTTACTAATTACTAAAAACTAATTACTAATTTTATTAATTTATTGCTTTTACAACTGCTTTTGGCGCTTCTTTTTTGGTACCATCAAACCCTTCTACACCACCAACTGTGGTATATTTCATGACATATTTTTTGTCTGGAAAAATTCTTTTGTAAGCACTTTGACACATTAATGTTGCTTCGTGAAAACCGCATAAAATCAGTTTTAATTTTCCTGGGTATGTGTTTACATCTCCAATTGCATAAATTCCTGGAATATTGGTTTGATAGTCTAAAGCATTGTTTACTTTAATGGCATTTTTCTCGATTTCTAAGCCCCAATTTGCAATTGGACCTAATTTTGGAGATAACCCAAATAACGGAATAAAATGATCTGCATCTATAATAACTGCTTCTTCTCCTATTTTCTCTACTGCAACTCCTGTTACTTTTTCTGAACCAATAATTCCTTTTACTTCAGCAGGTGTTATCAAGTTAATTTTACCTAAATTTTTTAATTCTTGTACTTTTTCTACAGAATCTAAAGCACCTCTAAATTCGTTTCTTCTATGAATTAAAGTTACTTCTGAAGCTACATCTGACAAGAAAATTGCCCAATCTAAGGCTGAATCTCCACCACCAGAAATGACTACTTTTTTATCTCTATATAATTCTGGTTCTTTAATAATATACTCTACTCCTTTATCTTCAAAATTTGCAATGTTTTCAATTTTAGGTTTTCTTGGTTCAAAAGAACCTAAACCACCTGCAATTGCAACAATTTTTGCGTGATGTTTTGTACCTTTATTAGTGGTTACAATAAATGTACCATCTTCTTGTTTATCTATGGTTTCTGCTCTTTCTCCTAATGTAAAACCAGGTTTAAACTGTTTTGTTTGCTCTATTAATTTATCTGTTAAATCTCCTGCCAAAATTTCTGGATATGCAGGAATATCATAAATTGGTTTCTTTGGATAAATTTCTGAACATTGACCTCCAGGTTGTGGTAAAGCATCTATTAAATGACATTTTAACTTTAATAAACCTGCTTCGAAAATTGTGAATAAGCCTGTTGGGCCTGCACCAATAATAAGTATGTCTGTTGTAATCATTTTATTTATTTATAAGACCTACAAGGTTTTTGAAACCTTGCAGGACGTTACTCTATTTTTCTACCAAACTCTTTGTGAATTCGTTGAGTTTTTCTACTTTTTCTTCAAAGTTTCCTTTGATGGTTTTTCTATATTCGTTTAAATTTTTTACTAAGTCGTCTATATTTTCTGGAATTACATCCTCAAAAAACTGACGTAATCTTTTGGCTGTTGTTGGCGATTTTCCGTTTGTAGAAATTGCCACTTTTACATTGCCCTTTGTTACAATACCTCCCATGTAAAAATCGCAATATGGTGGATTGTCTGCAACATTTACCAACTTTGCTTCTGCTCTACAATCTTCCCAAACCTCTATATTAACTTCAGGTATGTCTGTGGTTGCAACAACAATATGTTTTCCTTTTAAATATTTTTTATGATACACATCATCAATTAATTTTACTTTTCCTTTTTTTGACAAATTTACGGTATCTTCTCTAAACATTGGAGAAACCATTGTAACTTTTGCATCTGGACTCGATTTTAACAAAAATGTTAACTTTTCTTCTGCCACAAAACCACCTCCAACAATTAATATGTGAAGGTTTTTAGTTTTTAAAAAAATTGGATATAGATTATTTCTTTCCATTTTCTTAGCTTATTAGTTCTGTTTCAAATTGTTTCTGAACTTCTAAAATTGCTTGACGATGTTTTACAACTTCACCCAAAACAATAATTGCAGGATTTTTTAACTTGTTTTCTTCTACTACTTCTAAAATTGTATCTACAGTTCCTATTCCTACTTTTTCATTTGTTCTTGTTCCGTTTTGAATGATAGCAACTGGCAAATCATTTTTATTTTCTTGTAGAAATTTTTTTATAATTTCAGGCAGTTTTCCCATTCCCATTAAAATAACTACAGTTGCGTTAGATTTTGCAGCCAAAACAACATCTTTAGATAATTTATGTTCTTTTGTAGTTCCTGTAATTACCCAAAAACTCTCTGCACTACCTCTTTTTGTTAAAGGTATATTTTGATATGCAGGAACTGCTAAAGATGATGAAATACCTGGAACCATTGCTGTTTCTATTCCAAAATTGGCTGCATATTCCATTTCTTCTGCTCCTCTGCCAAAAATAAAAGGATCTCCGCCTTTTAAACGAACTACGTGCATATTTAACTTTGCTCTTTGAACAATTAATTCGTTAATTTGTTCTTGTTGATATTTATAACAACCTCTTCTTTTACCAACAAAAATTTGTTCTGCTTTTGGGTTGATATAATCTAATAACTCCTCATTTACCAAAGCATCATACAAAACAACATCTGCCCTTTTTAAAACTTTTATAGCTTTTACTGTTATTAAATCTACATCTCCAGGACCTGCACCTACAACAGTTAACTGACCTCTTTTATCACTTATTTCTTTTACGCTAAATAGAGGCTCTAAAGGAAATGGAAATGTATTAATTTCGTTTTTATTTCCTAACATATTTATACAGTTTGAGAAGTTTTCGCTACTTCAGATTCTCGATAAACTCTAACCTTTTGTAAAAATTTTCTTGCTTCATTTATATACTTCTGCGTAAATTCTTTTGTGGGAGCATACTTTTTAATTTGATAAATTAAATCTGCAAAAGAACTGCCTAAATCTATCTTTTTTGATGTAATAAAAAATTCATCAAATTGAGAAACAATAGTTGCATGCGTATTTGTTTTCTTATTTTCTGCTAACAAAGATGCTTTTGCAGAATTTACAATTGATTGATATGCATAGTATATTGCTCCAGAATAGATTCCATTTTGATACGATTCTATTGCATTGTCTATTTTTTCATCACTTTCTAAAAACAGGGTTGTAATTAAATCGATTACAACTCCTGCACATTCTCCAATTCCGATTTCTTTTACATATTTATCTTCTTCTCCCCAATCAATAAAATCTGCTTGGGTTAAATTGGTTACATCTTGTAAATCATTTAATAAATTATAGAAGTATTTTTCTCCTTTTTCTTTGTAATACTCTACAAATTGCTTTCCTTTTGCATTTTCTTCAAAATCATCAAAAATTCTACGTAAAGCTTCAGGTCCTCTTTTACTTGGTACTTTTACTACTTTATCTGCAAATGTTCCATTACCATTTCCTAGATTTCCTCCTCCTAATAAAACTTGTATCGCTGGTGCTATTAATTTTTCTGGAGTTTTAACAGTCATTCCTTGAAAACCAA
The DNA here is from genome assembly GCA_045110395.1 of Polaribacter sp. Lineage (GTDB taxonomy): Bacteria > Bacteroidota > Bacteroidia > Flavobacteriales > Flavobacteriaceae > Polaribacter. Next base: position 28 of record JBGCFX010000024.1, on the reverse strand, counting down.
TATTTGCCATATTGTGTTGCCCACAAGC
>JBGCFX010000023.1:0-5050 GCA_045110395.1 Polaribacter sp. | reverse complement strand
AAAAAAGCTTGGGAAAAGTGGAAAATAAAATCAGAATACAAACCCATTATCAATATAGAAAATCACGATACCATTGGAATGTTAGCTATTGATAAAAAAGGTAATATTTCTGGTGCTTGTACCACAAGTGGTTTGGCTTTTAAAATGGCAGGTAGAGTAGGAGATTCACCAATTATTGGTGGAGGATTATTTGTTGATAACGAAATCGGTGGTGCCTCTGCAACTGGTTTAGGAGAAGAAGTTTTAAAAACGGTGGGTAGTTTTTTAATTGTCGAATTAATGCGTCAAGGAAAATCGCCACAAGAAGCGTGTGAAGAAGCAATAGGTAGAATTGTAAACAAACCTGGTAAGGATTTTACAAACTTTCAAGTGGGTTATATTGCTGTAAACAAACAAGGAGAAACAGGAGCTTATTCCATTCATGAATGGTTCAGTTATAATATTTATAAGAATAAAGAAAACAAGAATATAAAATCAGATTATTTTAATAAAGTGTAATTCATAATATTTATTCTAAGTTATTAAACCATATACAATAGAAATAGTCTTAAGTGTTGTAAATATTTTAATCGAATGAAAAAAATGAAAATTTTTAAAACCATCAATGTTGTTATATTTCTTTTAATCGCAACCAACTTTTCTTATGCTCAAAATAGTAAGCCTAAACCTGATTTAGCGAATGTTAAATATGGAGATCATGAGCGAAATGTCTTAGATGTTTGGTTTGCAGACAAAAACAAAATAACTCCTATTGCCATATTTATTCATGGAGGAGGTTTTAATATAGGAAGTAAAGATAAAATAAATGACAAAGAATTAAAACAATTGTTAGCAGCTGGAATTTCAGTTGCATCTATAAGTTATCGCTATAAATCAATTGTTCCTTTACCAGGATCACATTATGATGCAAAATTAGCTTTACAATTTATACGCTCGCAAGCAAAATCTTGGGGAATCAATAAAGACAAGATTGGCGTTTGGGGAGGTTCAGCTGGTGCCCAAATATCTATGTGGCTTGCTTTTAGTGATGATATGGCTAACCTAAAAAGTACTAACCCTATAGAAAGAGAATCAACACGTGTTACTTGTGTTGCTACAAAAGGTGGGCAAACAACTATGGAATCTGATTTTTGGCTTAAACATATAGCAAAATATTCTCCTGGAGATGAGATTACTTTTAAAAGAGGTTTTCGTAGAAACTATGGTGTTAAAACTATTGAGGAAGCAAATGAGATCGCAAAAAGTATATCAGCATTAGCGTTAATATCTAAAGATGATCCACCTATTTTTATGCGATATGGAATGACACCAAATGCTTCAATACCAGGCAAAGAAAATAAAATTAGAGGTTGGATTGTGCATCATGTAGATTTTGGTATTGCTCTTAAAGAAAAAATGGACAAATTAAATATTGAATCTTATTTAAAATATCCAACAGCAAAAACAAAATACAAATCATTGGTGCTTTTTTTTATTGATAAGTTATTAGAATAATATTTTTTTAGAATAGTTTAAGTAAGTTTATCACTTATAGCTAGTTTCTGTATTACTTGCAAAAAATGGATTAGAGTTTTATATATTATTTATTAGTTACTTTCGTGTTAGAACATAGAATTAAATCATAAACTAACCATATGCCAACAAACCAAAAAAACTATAAATCAGCATTTATCTTTTTAACCACATTATTTTTTCTTTGGGGATTTATAACGGTTTTAGTAGATAGTTTAGTACCAAGATTAAAAGACGTTTTCGAAATGTCGTATGCAAAAACAGTTTTGGTTCAGTTTGCATTTTTTACAGCATTTTTTGTCTTTTCATTACCAGCAGGATTTATATTATCTAAAATCGGTTACAAAAAAGGAATCGTTTTAGGTTTGGTAACAATGGCTATGGGTTGTTTATTGTTTTACCCAGCTGCAGCATATAGAAATTTCCCCATATTTTTAATAGGGTATTTTACTTTGGCTGGTGGAATTACAGTTCTACAAGTAGCAGCAAATCCTTATGTAGCATTACTAGGCTCTCAAGATGGTGCAAGTAGTCGTTTAAATTTATCGCAAGCATTTAATTCTTTAGGAACCACAATTGCACCAGTTGTTGGTGCTTTATTTTTATTGAGCGATTCTGTAAAAACATCTACAGAAATAGAATTGTTATCAGAAATAGAAAAATCGAATTACTATCTTACTGAAGCAGAAACTGTACAAACTCCATTTTTATTTATCTCATTAACTATTTTTATTTTAGCAATTATTTTTGCATTTATCAATTTACCAAAAGTAATGGAACAAGTTCCAAAAGGTGGTTATGGAAAGCTTTTGAAAAATAAAGCAATGTTAATGGGGGCTTTAGGAATCTTTGTGTATGTAGGTGCAGAAGTTGCTATTGGTAGCTTTTTGGTCAACTATTTTTCTGATATGAATTTAGCACCACTAATTGCACAAAATGAAACGATGATGAGCATTGCAAATACCATTGCAAGCACATTTAACAAAACATTTACAGATTCAGATCCAAAATCGTTGTTGGGTATTTTTGTGATTTTTTATTGGGGAGGAGCAATGATTGGACGTTTTGTAGGTGCATATTTAACAAAAATAATGCCTCCAGGTAAAGTGCTAACCATCTTTGCTTTCTTAGCAGTAATAATGATTTTAATTTCGATTAACACAACAGGTTTACTTTCTATGTGGTCTATTTTAGCAGTTGGTCTGTTCAATTCAATTATGTTTCCAACCATTTTTACATTAAGTTTAGAAGGTTTGGGCAATTTAAAAGCACAAGCTTCTGGTTTGCTGTGTATGGCAATTGTTGGTGGAGCAATTATTCCTTTTGCATTTGGGAGTTTAATAGATGGTTTTGGTTTTAAAACCGCTTTTATTTTGGCTATAGTTTGTTATGGTTATATTTTGTTTTATGGACGTTTTAAGAGTAAGAAGGCTTACTAAAAATATTTATAATTTAGAAATGACACATAAACAATTGGTAAATCTTGCAGCAAGATGGAATAAAAGTGGAAATCAAGTTACAGAAAACTCACCAAAAAAGATTGAAATATTTGATGTAAATACAAAAACTGCATCTGCAAAATTAACTGCAGAATGGGGAATAGATTTATTTCATTTAGCAAAAGTAAACAACCAATGGAAAATTGTAAATGTTATTTGGCAGAGTCAACCTGAAAATGAATAATTTGGTTCGTTTCTATGTTAACAATAATTAAAATGAAAAAAATAATCCCAATTTTAATTCTGATTTTATCTTTAACTAATTGTTTCTGTCAAAAAAAGAGTACTTTTCAAATAGAAGAAATATTAATTGAAAGAAAGTTTGAAAAAGTAAAAACAAAAAGTAACTTTGGAAAAAAGAAAGTTTTTTTTGAAGATGAAAATTATATCATTTCAGGAACTTGTAGAGGAGAATGGGGAGGTTCTGTTTGGTTTGAAAACAAAAAAACTGGAAAAATTTATTCTTGCCAATCTGCTTGCCCAAAATCTGTAAACAAAATTGAAAACAACTACATAATAACCAACTCTTTAGCTCATATGAGTGGCTATTCAGAAATAATTAGGGTAAATAATCCTGAAAATTTAGACATTTTTAAAAAACCAAAACCTAGAAAAGATAAAAATGGAAATTCAATGTATTTTGGTGAAGATTTTGAATCTAAATCTAGAAAGGGTGTTAAAGTTCTTTGGACTAAAGATGAAATCCTTACTTTATTGAGTTTTCATTATAAAACCACTCTTTATCACGTAATGACATTTGATAATTCAACTTACTTAACAAAAATTGAGAATGGTGAATTAAAAACTGTTGACAAAATTTCTGAAAAAAGAATTTGGACTAATAACATCGAAAAAAGAATTAGTGAAAGTCATACTATTCTTTATTTGGGTAGAGAAAATCAAAAAAGTCAATATCTTGAAATTAAAAACAATAAATTGAAATTAGTGAGAAATAAGTAAACTGTTGATATTGCCGTTTATATTTTATTACTATTATTAGCTGTTTGGGAAAGTTTTAGTACATTTTAAACTTAGTAAATATTTTAGATCTTCAAGTTAAATTAGTTAAGGTAATCATAAACATTTGCGTCAGAAAAGAACTAAAAAGCCTCTCAATTTTGAGAGGCTTTATAAACTAAACTAATTTTTTAGCATTCGCTACTTTTTGTTTTGTCAATGCAATATCTATGACTTGTTTCATATCAGAAACATAATGGAAAGTCAAGCCTTTTAGATAGCTTTCTTTTATTTCTAAAATATCTTTCTCATTTTCTTTACACAGAATAATTTCTTTAATATTAGCTCTTTTTGCAGCTAATATTTTTTCTTTAATTCCGCCAACAGGCAACACTTTTCCACGTAAAGTGATCTCACCAGTCATTGCCAATTTATTTTTAATTTTACGTTGTGTATAAGAAGAAACCAAAGAAGTTAACATTGTAATTCCTGCACTTGGTCCATCTTTTGGAGTTGCACCTTCAGGAACGTGAATATGTACATTATACTTTTCTAAAATTTCTGGTTTGATCCCAAATTCTTCAGCATTCGATTTAATGTATTGCAAAGCAATTGTTGCAGATTCTTTCATCACATTTCCTAAATTACCAGTTATAGAAAGTGCTCCTTTACCTTTAGATAAAATAGATTCTATAAATAAAATATCGCCACCAACTTGTGTCCAAGCTAAACCAGTAACAACACCAGCAACTCCATTATTTTCGTATTTATCTCTATTTCTTGGTGTTCCTAAAATAGCTTCTACTTTTTCTGAAGAAATAGCAATTTCATATTCTTCTTCTAAAGCAATAGATTTTGCAGCAACACGTACCACTTTTGCGATTTTCTTTTCTAAACCACGAACTCCAGATTCTCGAGTATAACCTTCTACAATTTGTTCGATTTGTTTTTTACCTAACTTAACATGTTTGGTGGTTAAACCATGTTCTTTTAGTTGTTTTGGTAATAAATGTCTTTTTGCAATTTCTATTTTTTCTTCAATAGTATACCCAGTTACATTTATAATTTCCATTCTATCACGT
>JBGCFX010000022.1:0-9358 GCA_045110395.1 Polaribacter sp. | reverse complement strand
ATTTTAAACCCTCAGTTTCAGTTTGCATAGGTCTTGTAACATCTACATACATTCTGTCTAATTTTCCATCACCATCAGAATCGAAAGTAGTTTCTACCCACAAATCTGTACGAATCCATTTGCTTTGATCTTTAAAAGCATCCACAATTTGAGCCTCACCATCATTAAAAATAGGTGTTGCCTTTTCTTGAGCATTTGCTGCGAAAACGAATAATAAAATAAATAATATATTTTTCATTTTTATTGATTTAAAATTATTTTAGAACAGAAAATTCTATTGATGAATCTGTAAAAACGGTATGTGTTTGCGTTTTAAAATCTTTTTCATCTGCCTTATAAATGTTATCTACATAAGTTTGCGGATTCAAATCTATTAAAGGAAACCAAGTACTTTGCACCTGAATTTGCAATTTATGCCCTTTTTTAAAGGTGTGAAAAACATCTTGTAACTTGATGTTTACATCCGTTTTTTTGTTAGGCGTAAATGGTTCTGGATTCTCAAAACTATTTCTAAAACGTCCACGTAAAACTTCACTTCTAACCATTAAATGATAATTACTCATTTTTAAATGATTCTGTAGATCTTTGTTATTTTCTTTTGTGTCTGTTGGATGTACGTCAATTACCTTTACAATCCAATCTGCAGCAGAACCTGTAGTTGCCACTTTTAGTTTTGCTAAAATATCGCCTGCTAAAGTATAATCTTCCGTTAAAATATCTGTTTCAAAAACCAAAACATCGGGTCTTCTTGCAGCAAAACGTTGGTCGTCTGTCATATATTTACGTGGTGTAAAAACCGTTTTAATATCTTCAGAATAAGGTACAGGACGTTTTATATCGCTAATAAAGTCAACTTTTTGTGTGAATTTTCCATTGTGTTTTCTTTTTAATTCACCATTAGAATTTAAAAACCAATTTTCTTTTGCTACATTTTTAGGTGGCCAAGCATCATAAGATTTCCATTCTTTTTTACCAGAATCAAAAACGTAAGCTTCTGGCAAACCAGAATTTTTATCCCCTTTTCCTTTTAAGAAATGATTAAAAAATTTTGTTTCAATTTCTTTTTGAAATTTTAAAGAAATAGAATCTCCAAAATAATAATTACCTACAGAGTTTTTAACGGTATTTCTTGCCCATTTTCCATGATCCCATGGTCCAAAGACTAATGTGTTGTAATTGTCTTTTCCATTTTTTTCGATTCCTTTATAGGTTTCTAAAGGGCCATATAAATCTTCTGCATCAAACCAACCACCAACAATCATAGTTGCTACAGAAGATGGTACTTTATCCATATGTTGAATAATACCTTTGCTTTTCCAGTTTTCATCGTAATTAGGGTGTTCTACAATTTCTTTCCAGAAAAAATCATCTATTTTATCTTTAGATGCTATTCCATTCACATCTAATTTGTCATATTGAAAATATTCATTCAAATTAGACAATGGCCCTTTGTCTAAGAAAAATTGATATTGATCTTGAGAATCCATTTTTGGGAAAGAATACCAAGCAGAATCTGTTGGTGTATCTTTATAAGTTCCAAAAAGTGAAATCGCTCTAAAATAACTTAATAAAAAAGCTCCATTATGATGAAAATCATCAAAGAAAAAATCGCCAATACACGCTTGTGGAGAAGCCGCTTTTAATGCAGGATGAGCATCTATTGCAGAAATAGTTGCATAATGTCCAGGATATGAAATCCCCCAAGTTCCAACATTTCCATTATTATTTTCTACATTTTTTACGAGCCAATCAATTGTATCATACGTATCCGAAACTTCATCAGATTGATTTTCTTTTTTATTAGGAATGTATGCACGCATATTATCATAGACACCTTCACTCATCCAACGTCCTCTAACATCTTGATACACCACTATATTTCCTTCTTTCATTAAATGAACATTAGGGCCAATTTTGGTTTTCATTTTATCTCCATAAGGTCTAGAACTATAAGGAGTTCTTTGCATTAAAATAGGATATTTTTTAGAAGTATCTTTAGGAGAGTAAATGGTTGTGTGTAATTTTGTTCCATCACGCATTTCTATATCCACTTCTTTTTTTGTGTAATTATCTACAACATAAGTGTCTTTTTTTGTCGTTTTTTCTTTGGATGAATTCTCGCAATTAGAAAAAAGAACGAAGCTAAAAATGAATAGTAAAAAATAGTTTTTCATTAGAAAGTTGGTTTAAGTTGATGCTAAATCTACAAAACAAAAAAGAGTTGCTAAAAATTCTTTTGTTAAAATGATTTTTTGTTACTTTTAAAATTGAATTAATACGTAAATAATGAACGCAGTTTTACAATCAGATTTTGGAAATTTTGAGATTATTTGGGATAAAAATTCGAGTATTTATTCTCAAATTATTGCACATATTTCTTTAGAAGAAAAAGCAAATAATATACAAGATGAAATTTTCTTTTATCAATATGAATTAGATATTCCTTTTGATGGAACAGAAAAAGAAATTTTTGAAGAAGGTGATATTGTGTATTGGCGTTCGCAGAAAGAAGCAAACAAATTCGGCATTTTATTTATGTACGGAAATACAACTTATGGTTCTGGAAAGAACCCACAAACGTCAAGTCCAGGTATTAAAATAGGTACAATTTCTAATTATAAAGATTTAGAAAAAATAAAAACGGGTTCAACTTTAAAAATATAAAATGAAGAAATTAGGATTTTTATTAATGGCGATTTTCATCATAAGCTGTAAATCAGAAAATAAAATTGAGAAGAAAATTATGAAACAAGAAAAGGTTTTTCCAAAATTAGAAAAAGACAGATATAATGTCGCTTTTTTAATTATGGATGGAACTTTCAATACAGAATTAACTGCTCCTTATGATATTTTTCAGCATACTATTTTTAGGAAAAGCATAAAAGCGATGAATGTTTTTACAGTTGCAAACAAAGATAAAGCTATTACAACTTTTGAAGGAATGCGAATTTTACCAGATTTTAATTATGTAAAAGATAGCTTACCAAAAATTGATATTTTGGTGGTTCCTTCAGCAGAACATCACTTAGATACAGATTTAGAAGATAAAGCTATGCTTGACTTTGTAAAAAAAGTAGACAAAGAAGCAACTTATATAACTTCGCATTGTGATGGTGCTTTTGTATTGGCAAAAGCTGGGTTGTTAAAAAATAAAGTTTCTACTACCTTTCCTTCTGATATTGATAAAATGAGAGCAATGTTTCCTGAGTTAGACATTAGAAAAAACGTTTTATTTGTGCACGATGATAAATATATTACTTCTGCAGGTGGCGCAAAATCTTTTGAAGCTGCTTTGTATTTATGCGAATTTTTATACGGAAAAGAAATTGCAAAATCACTTGCTGGTGGTTTGGTTATTAATTGGAATTTAGATGATGTTCCACATTTAATTATTAAGTAATTATGAATGAAGAATTAAATAATTTTCCACTTTTTAAAAAAGCAGAAGAAATTTTTGTGTTGATACAAAAGCTTTCCTTGTTGGTAGAAGAAAATGGAGACAAAGAAGATGTTAAAAATCACATACTAGTTGATTATAAGAACCAATTAAATACAAGTGCTCTGATTATTCCTGGAAAAATTGTGGCTGTATTTAAGGAAGACACGTTGTATGATATTAAAATGCAATGTGCTAGTATTATTAGGAATGAAGCACAAATTATTTTGGAAACAACTTCTGCTTTTGAAATGTGCGGATTTAAAGAATTGGATTACTTAGAATTGATTAGAAATGAGGTTGAAGAGTTCAGGATTTTATTCGCAGAATGGGTAAAAACATTTGATGAATGGAATTATGTTATTGACAGATGGGGACTTTTTAATCCTCCAGGAATTAATTACGATGATTATGATATTGATGATGATTTGCCTTCTAATAATCCTTTTGATGATGAAGATTGAAATTTACTCATCAATAACAATCTACCTAAAAAATAAGTTTGTATTTCATTTTCATTTTTACTAAAACAACATATTAATTACATTTATAATACAACAAAAAAGGTTCTCAATTTGAGAACCTTTTTTGTTTGTTAAATAATTTTACAACGCTTTTAACCAAGCATCTCTTAGTTTTTTCTTTGAATCTGTATCTGGTAAATCATCTATAATAAGTTGTTCAACTTCTGTTTTTCCTTTTACAAAATCACCTTCTAATGTTATTGGTTTTCCATCTCTTAAAACTTCAAAAGAAATTTTATCTCCTGCTTTCCATTGCATAGATTTACCAATAAACATTCTAATATTTGTTAAATTAACTTTCTCTCCATTTACAGCAGTTAAAACATCTCCGTTTTTTACACCTAAAGCTTCTAAAGCTGTATTTTTTCTTTTGGTAAAAAAGATTTCTTGCTTATTATTTGCTGATATAAATAACTGTCTGCCACTATCTAAAAAGTAACCAGCATCAATAGTATTCGTTTTTTTAACAACACCTACTTTTTGTAATAAATCATCATAATTGATGGCGATATTTCCTGTTAAATGATTATCAAAAAAAGTACCTACAGAAGGATATGTCATTTCTACAATTGCATCTAAAATTTCATCATCTTTAAAAGGTTTACTTTGTCCGAATTTATTAGATAAATCTTTCATTAAATTACGCACACCATAAGCTCCTTTGCTTTCTTCTCTTAATAAAATATCTAAAGACATTCCTATTAAAGCTCCTTTTTGGTATACATTTCCATAGTTTTTAGCATACTTATCTTCTAAGATGTTTTTACTCATTTTAGTAAAAGACATAGTATCATTAAAACGCATTGAACTTGCAATTTTCCCTTTCATTTTATCAATGAATTCTTGCTCAGAAATTAAACCTTGATTCACTTGAAATAAGTTTGCGAAATATTCTGTAATTCCTTCATACATCCATAAATGTTTAGACATATTTGGCGTGTTAAAATCAAATGAATGAATCTCTTCTGAATGCACAGATAATGGAGTTACAATGTGAAAAAATTCGTGAGAAACTGTTCCATTTATCATTCCATTTGCCAATTGCTCTTTGGTATATGTTTCTGGATAAACTACAGTTGTTGAAGATAAATGCTCTAAAGCACCAAAACTTTGCCACTTATAAACTTCTGGATCAAATAAATACACTAAAATGTTATATTCTTTTGTTGTAGAAAATCCTTTTAAGAAATTGGTTTGTGCTTTCACCATTTTCTTTAAATCAGCTTCCATATCTTTTGCTGAATGTTTATTATTTGGCGAATACACAGCTAAAGAAACTTCAACACCATTTACTGTAAAATTTACGGTGTTTAAGGGTGCATACATAATAGGGTTGTCAGAAATTTCATCATATCTAGAAGCATAGAAAACATCTTTTGTGTTGTCTTCTTTCGTCTTGTTTTTATTTATTAATGATGATGTTTCATATAAATCTGCAGGATGTGAAATCGTTAAATTATATGGAGTTTCTTTTTTACCTTTAAAATACCCCACAAAACCAGGAAGGTTTAAAAAGAAATTTTTTCCTTCTTCAATATTTGTTCCAGCCATTACATAAATACCGTGTTTTTTTTCTGAATCAAAAGTATCATCAACCCAATACGTAATTTTATCAAGTTTAGTAGCATCAGTAATTAACCAAGAATTTGGGTCTAGTTTACTAATTTTAAGCTCATTTCCATCATAATCAATAGCTTTTATATCAGAAACAAACTGCCCATAATCACTCATAGCATAAGTTCCAGGTACAATTGCAGGAATCTGATACACTATAGTTCGTTCACTAATTTTTGTTGGATTTACTTCCACTTTTACTTTATCATCAACAACTGTATTTAAGTCGATGGCAACTTCAATAATTTCTTTTTTACCAGCTATTTTTGATGAAGCACAACTCCCTAAAAAGGCGATAGTAATTACAGCAAATAATATTTTTTTCATTATTTAAAATTTAAGTTTTTGCAAAAGTATTAGATTTTGTTAGTGATTTTAAGGAATTAACAAAATTTTGGGAGAAAAGGATTCCATCAATTTTTGATAAAAAGAACAACAGATAATTTTAAAACCATTATTTTTGCAAACTATGCAAGAAACAAAAAAACATCAATTAACTGACTGGTTGCCAACAACGAACAAAGAAGTGAAAATTCGTGGTTGGGACTATTTAGACGTGATTTTATTTAGTGGAGATGCGTATGTAGATCACCCATCTTTTGGACCAGCTGTCATTGGACGTATTTTAGAAAGTTACGGTTTAAGAGTAGCAATTGTGCCACAACCAAGTGTAAACGACAATTTGCAGGATTTCGAAAAATTAGGAAAACCACGTTTGTTTTTTGGTTGTACAGGTGGCTGTATGGATCCTATGGTTTCTAATTATACAGCAAGTAAAAAACGACGTGATAAAGATGCCTATACACCAAATGGTGATAAAGGTTTTAGACCAGATTATGCAACTTCTGTATATTCGAAAATACTGAAAGAAAAATTCCCAGATGTTCCTGTTTTAATTGGCGGAATTGAAGCTTCATTAAGACGTGTAACACATTACGATTATTGGTCTGACAAGTTATTGCCAACCATTTTAGAAACTTCTAAAGCAGATATGTTAGTCTATGGAATGGGAGAACAACCTTTGCGTGAAATTGTAGAATTATTACAAAAAGGGGTTCCGTTTTCTAGTTTAAAAAACATAAAACAAACGGCTGTTTTTATTGATGAAAAGAAAGAAAAATTACCAGTTATAAATGATTGGGATGATGTTACTATAAATTCTCACACTGCTTGTTTAAAAGATAAAAAAACATTTGCCTCTAATTTTAAAACGATTGAACAAGAATCGAATAAATTAAAAGCGAGAAGAATTTTACAAGATGTAGAAGGGAAAACGCTGGTGATAAATCCGCCTTTTCCTACAATGACAGAAAAGGAAATTGATGGTTCTTTCGATTTGCCTTTTACACGTTTACCACATCCAAAATATGACAAACGAGGACCAATTCCTGCGTTTGAAATGATAAAATTCTCAATAAATATTCACAGAGGATGTTTTGGTGGTTGTAGTTTTTGTACGATTTCTGCACATCAAGGAAAATTTATTGCGAGTAGAAGTCAAGAATCTGTTTTAAAAGAGATTGATAAAGTGGCAAATATGCCAGATTTTAAAGGATATTTATCTGATATTGGTGGCCCTTCTGCAAATATGTATCAGATGAAGGGAAAAGTACAATCTATTTGCGACAAATGTGTGGCACCAAGTTGTATTTCGCCTGTAATTTGTTCTAATTTAGATACTTCTCATAAACCTTTAACGGAATTATATCAAGCAGTAGATAAACATCCAAAGATTAAAAAATCTTTTATTGGAAGTGGAATTAGACACGATATGTTAGTGCCAGAATTCAATAAAAATGCAGATCCAAAAGAGTTAGATGCGTACACAGAAGAAGTAATGACAAAGCACGTTTCTGGGCGATTAAAAGTTGCTCCAGAACATACTTCTGACCCAGTTTTAAAATTGATGCGTAAACCTTCTTTTACATATTTTCATAAGTTTAAAGAGCGTTTTGATAAGATAAATATCAAGAAAAAATTGAATCTTCAATTGATTCCTTATTTTATATCAAGTCATCCTGCTAGTGAAGTAGAAGATATGGCAAATTTGGCTGCTGAAACAAAAGATATGGGTTTTCAGTTGGAACAAGTTCAGGGTTTTACACCAACTCCAATGACTGTAGCTACTGTAATTTATTATTCAGGATATCATCCTTATACCTTAAAGCCAACTAAAACTCCAAAGACTAAAAAAGAACGTGAAGACCAACATAAATTTTTCTTTTGGTACAAAAAAGAAAATAAAGATTGGATTCGTAATACTTTAAACAAAGTTGGTAGACAAGATTTATTAAAAAAAATATTACCAGAAAATAATTCTTGGAAAAAGAACAAAACAACTCACAAAGAAGCACAGCATACTTTTGATGATGCAATTCCTTTTAATCGTAGAAAAAAGAAGGTGAGTAGAGTTCCTAAAAGGAAGAGATAAATAGATTTTTATTATATTGTAGAAAAATTAAATTCTATGACTTCTAATATTGATTACTTGTTAACTGCATTGGTTCTTTTATTAACTATTATTATTGTTGCTCTATTGTATTCAATAATTAGTAACTATGACAAGAAAAGTACTTTTTTTTTGAACCTTAAAAAAACGTTTAAAAAACATTTTTTTCTATTACTTTTTTTGGTACCTCTTTTGACTTTAATTTTACTTTATGAATTTAAGTTAGAAGATGATATTAAAAGTTTTTTGACAACTTTATGCTACAGTGTTGTAGGTGTTGGGATTTTTTCTGCTACTTTAAAATATATTAATTCATTAGTTTTTGTTAAAAAACATTTTGAAGAAATAATTTTATCTAATAAGTTTGAAGAAATAATTAAAAACAATTTTGAATCTTTTGTTTTTTCAGATAATTTTTTAGAATCAATATCAGATTCTGAGTTATTAAGTAGATGGAAGAATATTACTTTTTTTAAGTACAAGAAAAAATTTCCTATACTTTGGGAAAAAATGGACTTAAAACAATATTTAGAAAATTATTTTTTCAAAAATTCTAGCTTAGAATATTATTACAAAGGATTTAGGATTAATTATAATATTAGATTAGATGAAGAAAACAATTTAATAGAGATAATTCAAAAAACAGACTTTACAGTTGTTACTAATAGCAAGAAAAAAATTGAATTGAAATTTTGGTTTTCAGGACATAAATCAAGTACTTCAGATCCTAAGATTGATAAAAAGGGAACGATTATTGATAATTATACTCTAGAAGAGTTAGAAAAAAGTGAAAAAAATTTTAAAGAAGAGATTGATGGAAATAGTAAAATTATGATTATTACTTTAGAAGGTAAAAAAGAATATCAAATTGAACAGGTCATTAATATGTCTCAAGATTATAATGTTGACAGAGTTAGATCGTTCAATAGTAGTAAAATAATTGATGATGTTTTTATAGAAGTTAATTGTTGTGATAAATTAAACTTCTTTTTTGAATCGTTAAACCAAAACACTTTTAAACCAGATTCATTATGTGAATCTGGAAATGGATTTAAGAATAAAAATATTATAATGCCTGGGGAAATATTTATAATTTTCATTGATAAAAAATAATAACATTAATGAATATTTTTGTATATTCGTTGTAACTAAAAATTCAATTATAACTATGATTAATAGCAAAACTGGAGTTTAATTTCCCCAAATAACATATTCAGTAAAGTGTTGTTTCATAATGATTATTTCTTTTTCACTGCAATCAACATATGAGGGCTTAAAGGTAATAAATATTCATTATTTTGAGTGATTATTTGCAACTCTTTTAAAGTCTCCGAT
>JBGCFX010000021.1:0-8345 GCA_045110395.1 Polaribacter sp. | reverse complement strand
GTCTTAAAAAATAATAAGGCTTCTTTTTTTGAAAGTAATGCAATTAATAATATTCAATTATTTAAGGGCAAGATTGTTTTAGCAACAAATTTAGGTGTTAATGAGTTAAGAGAAGACTACATTCAACCACTACAATTAAACACTAGTATCGATTTTTCTATTATTTATAGTATTTTTAATCATAATAACAGTTATTACTTAGCAACAAATAAAGGGCTTTGGGTTACAAAAAAAAATTATAAACCAAAAGAAACAGAAAGGATTTCAAGTACCAATTTCAACAAAGTTTTAAAATTGAATAAAAATATTCTCGCCATTAGTACTCTTGATGGAATTAAAATCATAAAAAAACAAAAAATAGCTTCCACACTTATAACTGCACAAAATATTACTGCTGTGTTAGAAAATGAGAATCAACTTTGGGTTGCTACTAAAACAAACGGACTTGAGGTTTATAACTCAAAAACATATCAATTTATAAAGAGAGTAAACAAGTATAATTCAGGTATTTCTAATAAAATCAATACAATTTATAAAGATTTTCAAAACAATATTTGGGTTGGTAGTAGCAATAAAGGCTTGTATAAATATTCTTTTTTAGAAAATTCTACAAAAAATAAACCAAAAATTAATTTTGAAACTATTTCTATTAATTACAAAAGTGTTCCTTTTCAAAAAAAAATATGGTTAAAAAATAAAGAAAACAATATTTCTTTTTCATTTAAGACAATAGATTTAGCTAATTCAAAGAATATTAAATATAGGTATCAACTAAACCAAAAAACAAGTCCTTGGTCTTATAATAATAGTGTAGATTTTGCAAGTTTAGAACCTGGTGATTATGTTTTTTCAATTCAATCTAAAATTGATCAAAAATTAAGTCCAAAAAAAACTATAAACTTTTATATAGATTCACCTATTTATAAAAAGTCTTGGTTTTTTATATCCATATTTTCTATCCTAGCCTTTTTAATAGCTATTATTTTAGACTTAAGAATAAAAAAAATAAAAAAGAAAAATATAAAAGAAGTAGAAAAGCTAAAATTAGAAAACCATCTATTAAATTTAGAGCAAAAAGCGTTGCAATTACAAATGAATCCTCATTTTATATTTAATGTTTTAAACGGAATAAAATCTTTAGGAAATTCAGGAAAAACATCAACATTAAATGATACAATTTCACATTTTTCTTTACTGCTAAGAAATATGTTAGAAAGCTCACGTTTAGAAGAAATAACTCTAAAACAAGAAATAGAAACTATGAATAGTTATTTGAGTTTAGAACAATTAATGAACTCAAAGTCTTTTAAGTATCAAATAAATACTTCTTTAGATAATATTGATGCAGAAGAAATTTTAATTCCGCCAATGTTAATACAACCTTTTTTAGAAAATGCGATAAAACACGGAGTTGCAAAAATTGAATCCGAAGGAAATATTACACTAAGTTTTGAAGTTAAACATCGTTTTTTAGAATGTTCTATTATAGATAATGGTGTTGGTATTCATGAATCTAAAAAAGGAAAAACAAACAACAAACATAAGTCTGTAGCCATAAAAATAACTAAAGAAAGAATTGAAAACATTTCTAAACACAGTAGTTTTATTGTAGAGGAAATCAAAAAAGAAAATACTATTTTTGGTACTAAAATTTGGTTTAAACTCCCTTTAAAAACTGATTATTAAATAAATGAAGAGAAGGAAATTTATAAAGAAAACTATTTTAGGTACTGCAGGAGTTAGTTTGTTAACAGGTTTGTACACTTGGCAAATAGAACCTTTTTGGTTAGAATTTGTGAACGTTAAAATGCCTATTAAAAATTTACCAGAAAATTTAGTTGGTAAAACAGTCATGCAAATAAGCGATATTCATGTAGGTAATAGATTTGACTATCAATATATTATAGATTCTTTTGAGAAAGCAAAATTACTCAATCCAGACTATGTAGTTTATACAGGCGATTTTATTTCTTATGATGATGATGAACAATTTATACAATTAAAAGAAGTAATGCAGCATGTTGTAAAAGGTAAATTAGGTACTCTTGGTATTTTAGGAAATCATGATTATGGACACAATTGGCATTTTCAAAACGTTGCAGATACAATTACAGACATTCTAGAAAATGTAGGAATATCAATTTTAAGTAATGAGCAAAAAGAAGTCAATGGATTAAATATTATTGGACTTGATGATTATTGGGGATTGAATTTTAATCCGAAGAAAATTATGTCTAAAATTAATGAAAAGAAAGCCAATTTGGTTTTATGTCACAATCCTGATGTTTGTGATTTAGATGTTTGGTATAATTATAAAGGATGGATTCTTTCTGGTCATACTCATGGAGGTCAAGTAAAACCACCTTTTTTGAATCCGCCAATTTTACCAGTAGAAAATAAAAGATATAGTTCAGGAGAAATTGATTTGTATGATGGACGAACTTTATACATAAATAGAGCTTTAGGTAGTTCTTTTCAAGTTCGATTTAATGTAAGACCAGAAATAACAATATTTGAACTAGAAAAAGAACTTTAAAATGAGTAAACTTACATCATTCATCGTAGAAGATAATTCCTTAGCATTAGAAATGTTAGTGAATGATATTACTACATATCACAAAGAAATAGAAATTATAGACACAGCTAAAAGTGTTATTGAAGCCGCAAAATTATTGCAAAAAAAACAACCAGACATTTTGTTTCTAGACATCATGTTAGGAGATGGAACTGGGTTTGATTTGTTAGAAATCTTCCCAAACTTAACATCTAAAATTATTTTTGTAACTGCTAGTGATGCTTATGCAATAAGAGCTTTTAAATTTGCAGCTATAGATTATATTTTAAAACCCTACTCTTTAGATGATTTGCAAAATGCAATACAAAGAGCAAAACAACAATTACAACCAGACAAAGAACAACTAAACATCTTAAAACAAGCTGTTACAAGTCCTAAGAGTAATCTTAGTAAAATATCTTTGCACACACAAGAAAAGATAATAGTAGTAAATATAGAAGACATCATTCGTTGCAAAGCTGATAATAATTACACGACTTTTTATTTCAAAAATCAATCTAAAGTATTAGTTTCAAAAACATTAAAGTATTATGCAGATATGCTAAAAGACAATGGTTTTATGAGAGTACACCAAAGTCATTTAATTAATACTAAATTTATTAAAGAATTCATTAAATCTGATGGAGGTTACTTATTATTAACTGACAACTCTACTGTACCTGTTTCTGTAAGAAAAAAAGCAGATGTTTTAAAAAGGTTTAAACATTAAAATATCACACAGTTTTTTAAAGCAAATACGATTAATTATACATTTTCCTTTTAAGAAAATAGTATGTAATAAATCAAAAAAACTAGTTTTAAAAAGAAGTTAAAACCACTTTTCGATTTTTACTTTTAGAATAATTACTCAAGTATACAAAACTAATATATTGCATTTTTCTTAGTTAAAACCTCTTAATATATATTCTTAAAATGCACTTATTTCTTTTTTAAAAGAGAATACAATTGGCAAATTTGTTAAAAAAGCCTCATTTTTTTCAACCCAAAGTAAGTTTTTTTACCAAATAATTATGGTTATTTATTGCTCAAGAATCATCATAAATGGATTTAAATCCTTATTTGTGGTAAATTAATCTTTATTTGTAGTATTTTTTTTGCATTCAAAATAGATAATTATTATTGATGTTATAAATTACACATAAAATATTAAATATAAGCTAATTATATTTAATTATATAAAGTTAAAATTCAATAAAATACCATAAATTTATGATTGAAAAAATAATATTTTTATGTTTTTTTGTAAAATAAATCATAGTATGTGGTTTATTTAATATACATTTGTAGTCCCCCTAGAATACTAATAAAGTGAAAAGTGAAGATAAAAATAGAACAGAAAGAATAATTAAGGTTTTTAAAGATACTGGATTAAACCAAAAACAGTTTTCAAAACTCATAGGAGTTTCTCAACAATTGGTAAGTGCAGTTTTAAATTTTTCAAAAAAACCTAATGAAACTATTTTGCTCGGAATTATCGACAACATAAAACAAATAGATCCAATCTGGTTATTTACTGGAATTGGAAAGTTTAAAAAAAACTATATTCATTTAGATGAGAATCGATCCCCTATAGATTATCATGTTAAAAATGTAGTTCGGAAACAATTTGAAGATATATCAATTGATATTTTTGAAAAATTGTCAAGTATTGAAGAGTATGTAAAAAAAACTAATTAATCTGATCCCTATAAGATTAATTTAACTTAAGAAAATTTACTGTCCCCCTAGCTGTAAATTTTCAAAAAGTTAATTCAATACTTGAACTCCACCTCTACCCCTAAATAGAGTATTAAAAAAGCCTTCTTATTCTAGAAGGCTTTTTTTAGTTCTTAAAGAAAGACAACTATTCTCCTAAAATAATTAATACAAATTTTTGCACTTTATATTATTTATTAAAATTTAAAGCACAAAAAAAGCTCCTTATTTCTAAGAAGCTTTGTGTTTTGGGTGGAAGATGGGGCTCGAACCCACGACTTTCGGTACCACAAACCGACGCTCTAACCAACTGAGCTACAACCACCATTTAATTGCGGTTGCAAATATAATTTAATTTTAATTCTTTGAAAAGAAAATTTTAAATTAATTTATCTAAACTTTCTACAGCAACAAATCTTTCTGAAGTAAAACCTTCTGCATATTCTACACCAATTAATCTTCCTAAATCTCTTGCTCTGTAATTTATACTTTCTATAAAATTTTTACTTGTAATAGGAGTTTCTGGCTCATTACTTTTTGGATCAAAAAATTGAGAAGAATAGGCTAAAACAGATGCCGTTTTTTTATCTATAAAACCAGAAATATCTATGACAAAATCTGGCTCAATATTTTTCCATTGTATGTAATGATAGACTTGTTTTGGTCTCCACTTTTCTTGTAGCTTCCCTTCTACTTTAGTTTCAATTTTCAACAATCCACTTAAAAAACACGCATCAGAAACTAAATTACTTCCTTTTGGATGGTCTATATGCCTATCATCAATTGCATTACATAAAACAATTTCTGGCTTGTATTTACGAATCATTTTTATGATTTCTAGTTGATGTTCTTTATCATTTATAAAAAAACCATCAGCAAAACGTAAATTTTCTCTAACAGAAACTCCTAAAATTTTTGCAGATTTTGCTGCTTCTTCATCTCTTAAATCTGCAGAACCTCTGGTTCCTAACTCACCTCTGGTTAAATCTACAATTCCAACTTTTTTCCCTAAAGAAACCTCTTTTGCAATGGTGGCTCCACAACCCAATTCTACATCATCAGGATGTGCACCAAAGGCTAAAATATCTAACTTCATAAAATTATATATAGTACGTTTTATGTCAATAATTCTTTTTTAAACAGACAAATCAGGCTTTTTATCAATAAAAAAAACAGAAATGAACCAAAAAATCATCATTCTAAACATCAAAAATAACCTTTTTAAAACCAATATTTAACAAGCTGATATTTCTATTTCGATTTCGTGTTCTATTTTATATAAATTATGCTTCTATTTTTAACAAAATGATAAAAATTAAAAGAAATTAACTAGCATGACATTTGTCATAAAAGCTAGTAAAATATGGCATTAATTTTACCTCTGAAAACAAATACAAACTTTACTAAATAATTAATTATGATTTTAATGCTCGTTATTTTAACAATTACCATTGGCTTATTTGTATGGGGCAAATATTCTCCAGATGTAGTTGCACTTGTTTCTATGTTGAGTTTATTTTTATGCGGAATTTTAAATCTAAACGAAACTCTAAGTGGTTTTAGCAACTCTACAGTAATTATGATTACTGCTTTATTTATTATTGGTGAAGGTTTATCGCAAACAGGTTGGACAGCTTTGGCTGGTAAAAAATTAATTCATTTAGCAGGAAAAAGTGTCCCAAAATTATTAGTAATTATTACCTTGGGTTCAGGAATTTTATCTGGTTTTGTTAGTAATACAGGTACAGTTGCAACTTTACTACCAGCAACTATTTCTTCTGCTTGGAGTATTGGTACAATGCCATCAAAAATATTAATTCCTGTTGCTTTTGGCTCTAACACTGGTGGTTTGTTAACTTTAACAGGAACTCCACCAAACATTATTGCAAATAATGCATTGATTGATGCTGGTTTTGAAGGTTTTTCTTTCTTCGAATTTGGGTTGATAGGTTTACCTTTATTAATAATTGCAATCTTATATTTTAGATATATAGGTTTTAAATTATTACCTAAAAACAAAACCAATAATAAACCAATTAATATAGATACAACTTTACACGAATGGATTGAAGGGTATCAAATTAACAATGATTATTATCAATTAAGAATACGTTCTATATCTCCCTTAATCAACACAAAATTAAGTGATTGGAATTTAGAAAACAAACACAATATTCATGTAATTCGTTTAAAAAGAAGGCATCCTAATAGGTTAAAAGGAACGCAACCTTTTATCGAGTTTCCAAAAAATGATACAGATTTAAGATATCATGATATTATTACTGTAAAAGGTACAACAGAAGATATTAATAAGTTAATGATTCAATTCAGATTAGGGTTGTTGCCTAAAGAATCTGCAGAAAACGAACTTAGAAACAATTTAATAAATCAAGAAGTTGGTATGTCTGAAGTTATTGTAACTCCAAAATCTCGTTTGGTAGGTAGAGAGATTAAATTACAAGAATACTTTAAAAGATATGGACTTCAATTATTGGCAACTTCTAGACATCAAAAACCATTTTTAGAAGATACTTTAAGAGTAAATGCTGGAGATAGTTTTATTATTAGAGGTTCTTGGGAAAAAATAGAAAACTTAAAAAACCAACACAAAAACGTAGTTGTAGTTGGTAGACCAGAAGAAATGTTGAAAGATGTAGATGAGTTAACTCCAAAATCTTACATTGCATTGGGAGCTTTAGTTTTAATGATAGCAATGCTAGTTTTAAAATTAGTTCCAGGAGCAATTGCAGCTTTAATTTCTGCAGGTATTGTATTGTTTCCTGGTTGTGTCCCTTTTGCTAAAGCCTATAAGAGTATTAGTTTTACAAGTGTGGTTATGATTGCAGCTATGATTCCTATGGGAATTGCCATTCAAAAAACAGGAACTGCAGAACTAATTTCTAATTCTTTAATTAGTTTTTTAGGGAAAGAAAACCCAACTTTATTATTAGGAGGAATTTTCTTATTAACTACTACTTTTAGTCAATTTATAAACAATTCTGCAACTGCAGTTTTAATGGCTCCTATTGTAATTTTAGCAGCAGAAACTTTAAATATATCTCCAGAACCACTTTTAATTACAATTGCCATTAGTGCTTCTACAGCATTCCTTACCCCTATTGGAACCACAACTAATGCAATGGTAATGAGTTCTGGTGGATATAAATTCTTAGATTATTTAAAAGTAGGATTCCCACTTTTAGTGTTGTTTTTTATTACAACTATGATATTAGTGCCAATTATTTGGCCTTTTTAGAATTTAATTAAATAAAAAAAACTCAAGAAAATTAATTCTTGAGCTTTTTACTTATTCTAATATTTAGATCTATCCTTTAAAAACAATCTTACGCATACGTAAGCTTTCTGGAGTTACTTCTAAGTATTCGTCTACTTTTATGTATTCCATATTTTCTTCTAAAGAGAAATCTACTTTTGGTGCAATTTTCATAGCATCATCTGTACCAGATTTACGCATGTTTGTTAATTGCTTTCCTTTAATTAAGTTTACTGCTAAATCAGAATCCTTACTGTTTTCTCCAATTACTTGACCAATATAAATTTCTTGGTTTATGTCGATAAAGAAACGTCCTCTATCTTGTAAACGGTTTAATGCATATGCAGTTGCTTTACCAGCTGCAGAAGAAACAATTGCTCCTTTAATATCTTCTGTAAAATCTCCTTTGTAAGGTCCATATTCAGAAAAACGGTGATTTATAATTGCTGTACCAGCTGTTGCTGTTAAGATTCTGTTTCTTAAACCAATTAATCCTCTAGAAGGAATTGTAAATTCTAAATGTTGTAAATCTCCTTTTGGCTCCATAATTAACAAATCTCCTTTTCTAAGAGATACTAAATTAATTGCTTTAGAAGCCATTTCTTCAGGAACATCGATAGACAACGTTTCCATTGGCTCGTGTTTTTTACCATCTATTTCTTTGATAATTACTTGTGGTCTTCCCACTTGTAACTCATACCCTTCTCTACGCATTGTTTCAATTAAAACTGATAAGTGTAAAACTCCACGTCCGAAAACGTTAAATTTATCTTCACTATCTGTAGTTTCTACTTTTAATGC
>JBGCFX010000020.1:0-5780 GCA_045110395.1 Polaribacter sp. | reverse complement strand
GGCGTTACTTTTTATAGAAATTCTAATCCATCAATAAATTTAATAGCATCTAGTAGCAATTTAGTTAAGAGCACAAAAATTGATTATATTTCTGGTAAAACAAAAGGATTAGATCCAAGGTTTGATATAGGTATGTTTAATGGTGTTTCATCAGAACTTAGTTTATACACTCATCTTTTAGAAGAAAATTCTGGAATAGCATTTTCTAAACAAGTCTTGCCAAATCAAGATTTCGAATCTATGATAATTCCTGTAGGTGTAAAAGTAGCATCAGGTAAAGAAATTACCTTTTCTGCAAATGCAAATAATTTGCCAAATGGAATTAATGTATATCTAGAAGACAGACAAGAAAATACATTTACAAGATTAGATGAAGTTAATAGTGAATATAAGATTACTTTATCTGAAAATTTAGATGGTGTAGGTCGTTTTTATTTACATGCAAAAAGCAGTGTTTTAAGTAAAGATAATGTTTTATTAGAAAGTGTAAATGTTTTTGCACCTAATAATGCAACTTTAAGAATTTTAGGTTTGCCAAATGGTAATACAAATGTAAAAATGTTTAATGTCTTAGGTAAACAAGTTTTAAATAACAGTTTTTCAGCAGTAACTTCTAAAGATATTAGTCTTCCACGTTTAGCAAAAGGTGTTTACATTGTTCAGTTACAAACAGAAAATGGAAGTTTAAACAAAAAAATTATTTTAGAATAACCAACCAAATTTAAAACAAAACATCATGAAGAAAAGCATAAATAAAACTGAAGATATTACTAGAAAAGAAGCCATTAAAAAAATAGGTAATTACGGTAAATATGCAGCATTAACTGCTCTTGGTACTTATATGATTTTAAATCCACAGAAAGCACAAGCTCAAAGCCCAGAAGCGCCTGGTACTGGATTTTAACATTTTATATTTTTAACTACAAAAAAAACCGCTATTTAGCGGTTTTTTTTTGGCTTAATAGACCTTTTTTTTGAACTCTTATTACCAAGTACTATCATTAGTTCCTATCTATTTTTGCACTAAAATATATATTAGTATGAAAATTTTATTTACTGTTATAACATTATTTACTTCTATAACATTTTGCAATGGACAAACCTTGGTTTGGAATGGTAATCACAATACAGATTTTTTTGATGAAAGAAATTGGGAAGATAAAGCTACAGGCAACCCAATTCCTTTTCCTGCTAACAATGCTGCTCCAGAAAATATTTTAAAATGGGATACAGACATTAATAGAAACCTAGAGATTAGTAATGCAACAAGTATTATAAGTAGTTATAATAATAATGGTATTATAAAAATGGGTTCTGGTATTTTAGCTGTTACAAATTCAACTATTAAAATAAAAGCATTGTCTAATGGTAATGTAAATTTAGAAGAAGAAGGTTATATAGAGGTTTTAGACAATACAACTCCTTTAGAAACCGGACTTATAATTGATATAAAATCAGGTTTAAGTTGGGTAAAAGTTATCAATTTAAAGCCAGAAGTAATCTCTACAAATCATCTTACTAAATTTAAAGTAAACAATACAGTTTCCGTTTATAAAACCAATGTAAGATTAGACAATTATTATGGTAATGGAACCATAATTCGCAGCAATCTTAGTACAAATACACCAGTTACTTTTTACGATAAACCAAATTTAACAGGAACTTCAGTTTCATTAACAGTAGATGCTATTCATAGTGGCTCATCAATTACCAATTTAGATAATAAAATAGAATCTTTTGTACTAAAAAGAGGTTTTATGTTAACCATTGCAGATGATGAAGCTGGTACAGGAAAAAGTAAAAATTATATAGCATCAGAAACAGATTTAACTATAAATAAGTTGCCAACTCACCTTTTAAATAATATTTCTTTTGTAAGAGTAGTTCCTTGGAATTGGGTAACCAAAAAAGGAGTTGCATTTAACAATACTGGAATTAACGATGTTGGTGGAACAGCTACCACATTAGGCAATAGTTGGTTTTATAGATGGTCTAACACACATGATTCAACTTTAGATGGAGAATATGCACCAATGTCTTGGGGTGCAGGTGGTGCAGATGATGATGCAGATATTATAAAATATAAACAAGAGTATAAAGCAACGCATGTTTTAAGTTTTAATGAATGTGATCATTGTACAGGTCAATCTGGCCAATATAGAAATTTATGTCAAGAAGATGTAGCATTAGGGTATCACAGAAACTTAATGAAAACAGGATTACGAATTGTATCGCCAAGTGGAAGAGAAGATGCTCCTTTTGGATGGTTAAAAGATTTTTATGATAAAGCAACAGCACAAGATATTAGAATAGACGTAATTGGTGTTCATTGGTATGATTGGGGCTCAAATCCAGAAAACAACACAAACCATTCAGCAACAACTATTTTTAATCGTTTTAAACAATATTTAAAAGATGTACATGATGAATATGGTTTACCAATTTGGATTACAGAGTTTAATGCAAATCCAAATAGAAGTACAGCTACAAATTATGCATTTATGCAATTGGCATTACCGTATTTAGAAACTTTAGATTATGTAGAACGCTATGCTTGGTTTGAACCAGTGTCAAATGTTGCAGATTATTACGATGCTAGCAATAACTTAACAAATATTGGAACTTATTTTCAAAATTTTACATCCTCAAAATCCATACCTGAAAATACAATTTCAACAAATAATAATATTGATAAAAATCATAAAAATAACCTTACATTAAATCATAATATTGCTACTAATGGAAACTTTATTACTGGAGATTTAAAAGCTTGGTTAGGAACAAACAACCAAGTAGTAATAGATACAGATAATCCATCTACCAATTTAGACATTTCTAAGAATGAATCTGTAGCAAACATTAATAATAATGTAGGAAGTTTATATCAAATATTAGAAGTAGCACCAAATGTTAGATATACTGTAACTTTTGATTATAAATGGGTAGGTTCTGGAGGAACTAATTTAACAGCCAGAATATACAGAGACCTAAATAGTACTAATACAATTGGCTCAAAAACGCTAAACACAACTCCAGATGTTTGGTACACAAAAAGTATCAATTTTACTGCTCCAGCAAATGTTTTTAAAGCAAGATTATTTTTTAATAAAACTGCAGGAAATCAACCTTTAAGGATAACGAATGTAAAAGTAAGATTAAACCCTCATAAAATATGGGATGGAAGTGCAGGCACAAACTGGAATACTGCAGTAAATTGGGTGCAAAATGCTGTACCAAATACAACAGATATAGTTTTTATACCAAGAAATTTAGAAAACTATCCAATAGTTTCTGCAGATATAACTTTAGGTCAACTAGTTATAGATTCTGGGGCTTCTTTTATTACCTCAGGAACTGTTACAGGAGGTGTTACTTATTATGCAGATTTACCAGACAATAAATGGCATTTAATAAGCCCACCAGTTTCGGGTCAAGTTATGAATAATAATTGGGTTGCTGCTGCTGGAATTGCAGCAGGACAAGGAAATAATATTGCTATTGGTGCTTATCAAAATGGGGCATTAAACAGTTCAACTGGACCTTGGCAATATTTTAGTGGTACAACCACTAGCTTTTCTAATGGAACAGGTTATGCAATGCAAAAATTGAGTGAAGGAATGTTTATTTTTAATGGAAGCTTACCTTCTGGAACACAAAACATTCCAATAACACAAGGTTCAAATTCTAGTTGGAATTTAATTGGAAATCCTTTCCCCTCTTATATAGATGTTGCTGCTTTTTTAACTGCTAATGCAACTCCTTTAAAAAATGCTTTTGAAGCCATTTATGTTTGGAATGTAGATACAGATTCTTATACAGCATTAACATCAAGTTATATAGCTCCTGGACAAGCATTTTTTGTAAATTCTGATGCAGCAAGTACTACTATTTCTGTTACAGAGGCAATGTTGAGTCATCAAGAAAACGTACAGTTTTATAAAAATTCATCAACACCAAAAATAGCAATAACTGTAGATATTTCTAATAATAGCATTACAAAAACAACCGAAATTGAGTTTTTAGAAAATAAAACAAAAGGATTAGACCCAAGGTTTGATATTGGTTTATTTGATGGCGTAAATTCAGATTTCTCTATTTATACTCATTTATTAGAAAATAATCAAGGTGTTAAGTTTCAAAAGCAAACCTTGCCAAATATAGATTTTGAAACTACAGTAATTCCACTTGGAGTAAAAGCAGAAGCTGGTAAAGAAATTACAATTTCTACAAAAACACTTAATTTACCAGAAGGTTTAAATATTTTTATAGAAGATAGAGTTTTAAATACATTTACAAAACTAAATGAAACGAATGCTAATTATAAAGTTACCTTAAATGAAACTTTAAATGATGTTGGTCGTTTTTATATCCATACCTCAAGTAAAAATGTTTTAAATACAAATGATGTTCTTTTACAGAATATTACTATTTATAAAGTGAATGCAGAAACTTTAAGAATATCTGGATTAAAAGAAAATAACACAACAAAATTAAAGATATACAATCTTTTAGGTAAAGAGGTTTTAAGTACAGATTTTAAGAATGAAAGAACAAAAGATATAAATATTTCTAAATTCTCTACCGGTGTTTATATTGTTCAAATGAAAAATAAACAAGGCACTTTTAATAAAAAGATAATTGTTGATTAAGAATTACATAAACTATAGAATTGAAAAGGGGAGATTTTTAAATCTCCCCCTTCTTGGTTTCATTAATTAACAAAATATTATTTTAATGATAAAGCTACTATACTATCAATTTTAGATTGTAAGTTATCAACTAAATTTTTATGGTCTTTTGCAATGTTATTCAGTTCTCCTATGTCTTTAGATAAATCATAAAGTTGCGGTTTTTTGGATAGTCCTCCTTCAACTTTTTTGTTCTTTAACCAAGCTGGAAATTTCTTTGCTTCTAAAGGCGCAATATATTTGTAATTGTTACTTCTTATAGATAATGTAAAACCTTCCTCTAACATTAAATTTCTACCTTTCCCATCTGCTTTTAATAACGCGTTTTTAATATTTTTACTATCTAAAGCTTCATTTTTTGCTATTTTTTGATTCACTAAATCCCCTAAAGAAGCATAATAATCTATTTGAGAAAATAAAGCATTGCTTTCTCCAGGTTTAATGGTTCCTGGCCAGTAAGAAATCATTGGTACTCTTGTGCCAGCTTCAAAAGAGCTATATTTGCCACCTCTAAAAGGTCCAGAAGGTTTGTGGTTACCTAATTTTTCTACAGCTAAATCTTCATAACCATCATTTAAAACAGGGCCATTATCACTTGTAAAAATTACTAAAGTATTTTTATCTAAACCAAGTTTTTCAAGTTTTTGAATTACTTGTCCAGTAATCCAATCCATTTGTACAATTGCATCTCCTCTTGGACCCATTGTAGACTTTCCTTCAAATTGTTTGTTAGGTAATCTTGGTACGTGAATGTCGTGAAAAGAGAAAAATAAAAAGAAAGGATTTTCTTTGTTATTTTCTATAAAATTATTGGCTTTTTCAGTAAAAATATATGGAAAATTCTCATCTGTCCAAAGTCCAGATTTACCTCCTGTTTGGTGTCCAATTCTACTAATTCCATTAACAATTGCTTCACTGTGTTGTTTGTTTGCAGCTTGTCTTAATAATTCGGGGTTAGTTATACCCGTTTTAACTCCAGGAAAAGGTTTTTTATAACTAATTTGAATAGGATCTTTAGGGTCTAAATTAATAGCATTATGATTTTCTACAAACACTGTTGGCACTCTATCTCCAGTTGCTGGTAAAAGAAAA
>JBGCFX010000019.1:0-9432 GCA_045110395.1 Polaribacter sp. | reverse complement strand
CAATTTCTGGTTCTTGTATTTCATCACCACCATCTCCACCACAAGAAGATGCAGTTAATAATAATATTAGGTATAAATAAGGTCTTTTCATCTTAGTTTTTTATTACTTTAATAAAAGTAGGTTTATTTGAATTTACTTTTACAAAATAGACTCCTTCAGGTTTATCTGCTATATTTAATTGAACCCTTCCTGATTTTACAGCATAGGTTTTAGAATCTATTAATTGAGATCTTATGTTATAAATTTCTAAATTTATAGTTTTTATTTCTTTAGGAATAAATAATTCAAAAATACCAGATGTTGGATTTGGATATGCATTTATATCTTCAAGTAAATCTATCTTTTTTACTAGCTCTCCTTGGCAAGATGTTTTGCTTTTAATTTGAATATTATCTCCATGATTTACATCCACAAAAAAGTTAGTTTGATAGGTTTCTAATATTTGAACTCCGTTTTTAATAACCTTATAAGGTGCTTCTCCTGATTCTACCAAAATTTGTGCAGATTTCTTATCTACACTAATTTTACCTGATAAGGTAACTGCTTTTTCTATATTTAATTGATAATGATGTTTAAAATTTTTACCAACTACTTCAATACTTAAATCATAATCTCCAGGGGGTAAATCTTCTATAGTTTTGTCTTTGTCAAATTCGTAATTCTTACCATTTATAGTGGCTATATAATCTTGTATGGCATTTCCGCTAATAACAACTTTTCCATTATCCATACCTGTACAAGTTTCACCAAAAGATTGAATTTTAAAATTGTCTGTAGCTAAAGGATCTATTGGTACAATGTCTAAGTCTATAATTTGTAAGTACAAAGGTTGTGCACTACCTGTTTTTTTCTCCATTAAATAATAATGCAACTTACCATCATTAATATATACCCTACCATGATTAAAGGTTTTACCTGAGGCAGCTGAATAAACAGTTGTAAAATCATTTGTTCCTCCTTCTGCTTTTTGAATAAAAACCTTACCAGAGGAATTCAAACCTATTAAATAAACACTATTTCCAGACGTATAAATTGCAGAGCCTCCTGTAAAATCTTCTGAAGTAATAAATTCAGTTGCTCCTCTTGGTTTATAGGTATGTAAAGATTTTGTAACGTTATTTTGGTTATCTTTTACTTTACTAATTATATGTACGTCTCCATTATCTGTAACTGTCCAATCGAAACCATCTACAATACGAACCTGATTTGCTTGTGTAGTTGATACAAAATCTCCAGGTTCCATAACTTTTATTTTATCTGCATCATAAAGTGGTAAAGAAAAAGATTCTCCTGAGTGGTTTTTCCAATTATCTGATCCATCTTGATTATCTGAATACGCATAATATACACCATTTTGGAAGACATATTTATCATTATTATCTCCAGATCTTCTTTGAAAACCTATTCTAATTTTCCCATCAACATATTTCATAGTACCATATAGCCCCCAATTATGTTCTATTCCACTTTGGTTTTTTGCATTTAAAACATTAAAATGTGTGAAATCTGACCATACAGAAGTATTTGCATCGTACTTAGTAAATTTATAAGCACCATTGTTATTACCACCTTCACGAATGTACATTAACAATTCATTATCATCATTTACAAAAAATTGAGGATATGTTAGTGCTTGGTATTTTGCGTATTCTTCGTTTGGGTAGCCAGATTTTCCGCTGTTTAATGACAAATGCCTGTAAACTCCAGGAGAATTAGGTTTTTCTATGAATTTATCTAAAGTAAATTCTGCGTCAGAAAGTGAAGCTGCGTTTTTTACTGAGTAAGAATATCTAAAATAATCTTGACTAAAACTACCATCTGTAGGTCTTGTTCTACTATAAGCATGCATATCATATAATAAATGAATAGTACCATCTAATGGACTTATTGCTATTGATATATAATTATGTGCTTCTCCCAACCACCATTGGTTTAAATAACCTGTGTGTCTGTGAGGAAATTCTATTGTTACTATATTACCTGTTTTTTTATTGTATCTAGAAAGCATTACATTCCGTTCTAATTTACCACCTTTATACCAAGACATAAAAACATAATCTCCATAGGTTTTTAAACAATCTGCAGCAGTTAAAGCAGAAATAGCTCTTCCAAAAATGAAATCATAAGAATCATCATTTCCGTTATTTGTAGATAAATTACGATCTATTTGTTGTCCATTAAAATGTAAGCCTGTGTCTGTAATTTTAACTTCTTTTTCTAAAGTTACTTGAGAGAAGGAGTAGAAACTTACTAAGAGTAGTGTAAATATAGTAAGGGTACGTTTATTAAAAGTAATTTTATACATATCTTATAATTAAACAATATAATATTGTAAAGTTAGTGTAGAAGAGTGTATAAGCTATCTTGCTGTATCCTGTTGTTAAATTTTACTTTTAATTTTAGAAGTTAAAATTTATATAATTTAACTTATTAAAAAAAATCATTCTACTTATAAACAAGTAGAATGATTTTAAAAAAATGTTATTTAATAAAAACTAATTATTCTTTTATTATTTTTCTGGTAAACTTTTCACCATTTGTACCAATCATCTTTACAATATATAGACCTGTAGATAATGCATCTACATTAAGTTTAATATCTCCATTTGTATTGCTAACAGATTTAGATAATACTCTATTACCTAAAACAGAGAAAATAGAAACTTCTTTTACCTTAGAAGTAGCACCTTTAATTGTTAATTGGTTGTTAACAGGGTTAGAAATTGAAAATGCATCAACACCAAATGAATTAACACTTACTACTTCAGCCTCTACAAGATGATATTGAAGTACATCAATACCTCCTCCATCAAACAATACAGCTTCACCTGCTGCAGTAGGAACTACACCATATCTTGAACCACCATGTCCTCCTTTTGGCTTAGCGAACAATGCATTATTTCCAGCTGCTGGGTTAGCTCCATCAGCATCAGCAAGTCCTTCTGCATTAACTTTAGCTTTTCTTCTTTGAAACTGGTCAAAACCGTAGTTTGTGTCATTAGCATCACCAACTGGCTGACCAGCTACAACTTTAAGTGTAAATTCCTTATCATCTGCATCAGCTATAGTTGATTGATCTACTGCCAACGTAAAGTCTCCTACATTAGGAATAGTTGCCCAAATTTCAACATAACCTGCAGAAGCTGGTGTTCTATGATCTTTTACATGCCAAACCTGTGTTGGGTGATTGCCATCCTTTTGTGCTGCCCATTCTAAAGCACCTGAACCATCATTAATTGTCAAGTAAAGATTAGGAGTTAAACCTGATGTAGAAATCTTATAAGTACCGTTTGTTGTCCATAATGCTTGTGCTTGCACAGCTGATGCACTAAAAAGCACAGCAACAAATAATAAAGTTAATTTAAGTAAATGTTTTTTCATAATTATAAGTTTTAAATTTTTAATTCGGAGTACAATTTATAGTAATAAGATATTAAAGGTATCCTGCACTATACTGCTTTAATTTGTTTTTTTAGTAGAATACTAACTTTTTAACAATTTTAGTATCTGTTTTCTGTATAAATTAGCCGAAATTTGTTTATTATTAATGGAAATTCCAGAAAATTATTATAGTATTTTAGTTTACTTTCCTCAATTTTAAACCACTCAATCTGGTTTTTCCTTTAATGGCTTTAAAATCGATGGTAATTCCATTTTCATCATCCACAGAAATTAAAAAACGTTTGGTTACACCTCTATCTTTTCCATATTGTTGTTTTAGGTTGATGTTGCTCCAAATTGTTTTATTATTCACAGCAATATCCATAACATTTTCGTTTCTCGTTTTTAATTCTGCTAGTAAAAGAGTTAATTCATAAGTCCCTTTTGGAACATTGAATTTATATTGATTGATGCCTATCATTTGAGTCTGATAAATAGGATCATTTTCTGTGCCTTTTATACTTACATCCACTCCAATATTGTTTCTTCGTTTCGTTTTAGTTCTTATAAATTCTCCTCCTATATACCCAAAACCACCTTTTTTATAAGTTTGATCTGGCATCCACAAATAATCTACATTATGTTCTTCAATAAAATAACAATAAGAACCTACATTTACAGCAATTTCTTGAAATGCATTGATTTTACTTTTTAAGTTTTTGGGTTGTAGAGTAAAATTGATTGTTGCAAAATCTTTGATGATTTTCCCTCCTTTTTCTGAAATTACTTCAACTTGATTGACACCTTGTTGTAATGGAACATCAAAAGTAACTGTAGAAAAATCGAACTCTTTTTTACCTAAAGAAGTTCCGTTTATTAGCAATTCTACATCTTTTCCATTCCCAACAATTGTAAAAGGTTGTGTTGCTACTTTTCCATCAACTACATCAGCAATACCTGCTCTTTTCTCCCAATTTTTAGATGCAATTGCTACAAAAGGTGTTTTCTTTAACAAAGCTTGATACAAATAATATGCATCTTTCTTTTCTCTTTTGGCAGAAACCAAACCTTTATTATTGATATGTGGTACTGCATCTTTTCTGTGTTCTACTTGAAAATCAGCATAGTTCCAAACATTTGCTCCAACAATTTCTGGTATTTCTAAAATTGCTTTCATATAGGCTTTGTGCAATAAAAATTGATATTCTACACTGAAATCAAAACGTGTGGGTTTGTAAGAACGTAGTCTAGGGTC
This sequence comes from Polaribacter sp., assembly GCA_045110395.1. Lineage (GTDB taxonomy): Bacteria > Bacteroidota > Bacteroidia > Flavobacteriales > Flavobacteriaceae > Polaribacter. The sequence goes on along the minus strand of JBGCFX010000019.1, from coordinate 4,795 downwards.
TGCACCTCCACCATATTCACTTAAAATTAAAGGTTTGTCTGGATCTAAAGCTAAGGTGCGTTTTACCAAATCTCTTAAATGGGAATCAACATCTTCCAACTCGTCTCTATACCAAGCATAATATTTGTTGTACCCTACCAATTGCGTATTTCTGATACCTAATTTATGTTGATACCCTGGTTCTCTAAAAAAAACGGAGTACGAATAACGTGTTTTGTCTTCTGCTTTAATGGTTTCTGCCAAAATTTTATGCGTTTCTACAAAGTGTTTGGTGTAGGCTTCTCCTAATTTATCTGGAGCTTTCATTGTGGTTTCGTTTCCTAAATTCCAAGCTACAATTGCAGGATTGTTGTAATTAAAACGAATGGTCTCTTTTAGCATATTTACACTATTCTGTTTCCCAGCTTCATTGGCTGCTGCTTTGTCTACAAAAGGGATTTCTAAAGTGGTTACAAAACCATATTTATTACACATTTCTAAAATGGCTGGATCTTGTGGATAATGTGCAATTCGTAAAAAATTGATACCCATTTCTTTTAACAACTGCATATCTTTTCTGTGGATTTCATCACTTAGCGCATTTGCTTTACCATAAAAATCTTGGTGTCTATTGGTACCTATTAGTTTTGTTGATTTTCCGTTGATTGAAAAACCTTTGTTTGCATCAAAATGAAACCATCTAAAACCAACAGGATTTTCTACCCTGTCATAAACCACTCCTTTTTTATCTAAAATTTCTGACACTAATTTATACAAATACGGATTTTCTGGCGACCATAATTTTGGGTTTTCAACTAAAAATTCTGTGAAATTATCTTTACCAAAACTCGATTTTGATTTGGTTTGTTTTACTAAATTATGCTCTGCATCAAACAAAGTTTGTTGCACATAAAACTTTCCTTTTTTTGGGCGAACTAATTTAGATTGTACAGTTACTTTTGCAGCACTTTCTGAAACTTCTGGAGTTCTAATATAAATGGCATTTGCACCTAGATTCGCAACTTCAAAATGAACTGGTTTTGTGATAATTAATTGAATGTCTCTGTAAATTCCGCCATAAAAAGAAAAATCTGCAGATTGTGGAACAATTTCATCATTATGTGCGTTATTTACTTTTACAGTTATTTCATTATTTCCTTTTTGTAAAGCTGATGTAATATCTCTCGTAAATGAAGTATATCCTCCAATATGATTTTCTCCAACTTCTATACCATTTACATATAAAGTAGTGACTTGATTTGCAGCTTCAAACAATAAAAACACTTGCTGATTCTCATAAACTTCTGGAATAACCATCGTTTTTTTGTACCAACCATCTCCTCTGTAATACCCATCTTCATCGTCTAAAATATCATCAGTATTCCATGAATGAGGTAGGGTTACTTTTTCCCAAACACCAGATTTCTCATTAGAAAAAGGGTTTTTAATTTTACCTTTATAAAAATTCCACGAATCATTTATGGTTTCTATATGACGTATATTTTGAGCTTTTGATATGAATGCAAAACCCATTAAAATTAAGACTAAAACAATTCTCATTTAATATCATTTTAAAAATCAATACTAAGAAAACATAAGTTTATTTCTGTCCTGTACTGTAAGGTCTTTACAATTAAAAATCATCAGGATAGTGCAGGATATATTAAAAGTAATTAATGGCTATACTTGGTTATCTATAAACTAAGACCTAGAGAAAAAGAAAAATATATTCATGCGAATTACACCTAAAAACATACAAAAGACTCTTTATGAGCTTTTTATAAAACATAAATTCAGCCAAGAGAAGGCTAAATTACTTGCTAATGTATTTACTGAAAGCACTTTAGATGGTGTAAGCTCTCATGGCATTAATAGAGTGCCTCTTTTTATTGAGTATATAAAAAAAGGAATCATTAAAATTGATGCTGAAGCAGAGAAAGTAGCTTCTTTTGGCAATATAGAACGTTGGGATGGAAACCTTGGTTCTGGTATTGTAAACGCAACAAAGTGTACCAACAGAGCTATAGAATTGGCAAAACAATATGGAATGGGAATGGTTGCCTTGCGAAATACGAATCACTGGATGAGAGGTGGAACCTATGGAAAACAAGCAGCTAATGCCAATTGCATTTCGATACTTTTTACGAATACGAAACCCAATATGCCTCCTTGGGGTGGAAAAGATAGTAGAATAGGTAATAATCCATTTGTTGTATCTATACCAAGAAAAAAAGGACATGTTGTATTGGATATGGCAATTTCACAATTTTCATTCGGTAAGATTAACGATTATAAATTAAAAGGAGAAAAATTACCTTATCATGGTGGTTGGGATGATAATAATGAGCTCTCAAATGATCCTGAGAAAATAGTATCAAAAGAACGAGGATTACCAATTGGTTATTGGAAAGGTTCTGCTCTTTCTATGGTGCTAGATATGCTAGTAACTTTATTGTCTGCTGGTAATTCTACAGCCAAAATAAATTCAAAAGAAATTGAAACTGCCATTTCTCAAGTTTATATCTGTATTTACCCTGAAGTTTTTAAAGATAATGGACTACAGGAAAAACTAATAGATGAAATCATTGATTTTACTCACAATGTAGAAACGATAAATCCTGAAGATAAAATTTACTATCCAGGAGAACAAAGTGCACAAAAAAGAGCAAAAAATTTGAAAAAAGGCATTCTTGTAAACGAAAGCGTTTGGAAAAAAATTCTGAAACTATCAGAAGCATAAAAGCAAAAGATCTCCTTGTATTAAAACATCATTATTATGAAAATAACACGAAGAAACATTTTAAAAAATTTAGCGCTTGTACCTTTATATTTAGGAACTAACAAACTAATGGCTTACACCAATCCTATAAAAAATAATACATCATCAAGACTACAGTTCAGCATTAATGCGTATTCGTTTAATTCGGAACTTAGAAGTGGAGAGATGACGTTTTATGATATGATGGAATACGCATCTGATATTGGTTTAGATGCGATAGATTTGACAGGTTATTATTTTAATTCTTATCCAGAAATACCTTCAAATAAGGAGCTTTTCAATTTAAAAAGAAAAGCACTTGAGTTAGGACTTGATATTGCATGGACTGGTGTTAGAAATGACTTTGCTACTCCAAATCGCGTAAAAAGAAATAATGACATTGAACTTATCAAAAACTGGTTACAGGTTTCTTCTAAAATAGGGTCACCCATAATGAGAATTTTTACAGGAAGACATAAAAACAAAACCTATTCAAAACAAGATGTAAAGCAATGGATGTTGGATGACTTTAAAACCTGTGCTAAATATGGCGAACTTTATGGTGTTATTGTTGGTCTGCAGAATCATGATGAATTTTTATTTACCAGTGATGAAGTTATTGATATGTTGAAAAAAGTAAATTCAGACTGGTTTGGTTTAATTTTAGATTGTGGAAGTTTACCTTCTAACGACCCTTACAAAGAAATTGAAAACCTTGCTCCATATGCCAATTACTTTTTTGTAAAAGAACATGTAAAACAAAAAGACAGCACTAAAGTTTCAGCAGATTTACAGCGAATTGCTAAAATTATACAGTCTAGTAATTATCGTGGTTATGTATCATTTGAAAGCCTTAAGGAAGGAAATACAAAAGAAATTATAGAAGATATGTTTAGCGAATTTAAATCAGGGCTTAATTGAAATAGTATTTAAAATTATTACTCTCGTTAATATAAAATGAAATGATTCAATATTTAGAAAAACTAATTTAGATTGTATAGATAAATTATTAACTTTAAAAATTACGAATTCCTGGAACTATTTTTATGTTATAATTGGTATTGGTTTTTCCCCATTTTAATATAATCAATTTTTGCGTTTTTTCATCCCAAATAAAATCTGAAGGATTGGAATCTTTTGTCGTTTTATAAACTTCTAAACCTACATTTTTTAGCGGATTGTAATACATTACAAAATCGGTATTTATGATGATTGAAAATCCATCAGGATAATGTCTATTTGCTCCAATAAATAGTTTTGAGGCTCCTTTTGAATTATCAGAAATGATGTTTACATTCAATTCTCTTTTTGCAAAATTAAATCCAAAAGATTGAATATCTCCAGCAATTTCTTGCGGAAAAGGCCTAGAAATTACATCTGTAATATATTTGCGTTCTACAGTTCCTGCATCTGTTTTATCACTAAAAATAGACCACGTAGAAGGTCCTCCAGCAAGAAAATTTTGCATAGTTCTGTTCCCTAAAAACCAAGCTTTTATAGTACCAACACCCATCTGATCAAAAACCTCAGCTGTTTTTATGTATAATTTTCTATACTCTAACTGACCTAGTTTCCCTACCAAAGTAGTATCAGTTTTTGCAAATGTTGGAAAACCCCATTCTCCAATTAAAATTGGTGCTTTTAACATTGCAGATTCTTTATCAAAACGATTCATATTTTTTTGAATGAAATCGATGTTATTCTGATAAATATGAGGTGCAAAAACAACTTTTTTTCGGTTTATAGGCGATGTAATTTCTGCATATTGATTGTTGTCTATTTTTTCGCCTTTGTTCATAAAAATAGATTGAATTAAAATCAGTTTATCTTTATTTATTTTCTGACTTTCGTCAATTATTCTTTGGTATAAAGGGATTAAGTATTTGTCTGTTAAATCTTTATACGAAATCTTCATTTTTAGTTTTCTAGGCTCATTTACAATATCATACCCTACAACATACGGTTCATTTGCATATCTTTTCCAAATCACTTTCCAAGCATTGATGTAGGTTTTATGCATTTTGTCATTTTTATTTTCCCAAAACTCTTCCCATTTCA
>JBGCFX010000018.1:0-5497 GCA_045110395.1 Polaribacter sp. | reverse complement strand
CTCCATTATCGTCCATCACAACATTTTCTAGAATTGCTCCTTTTTTAATGGCTGCAAAAATCTCTGGTTCTTGTTCTTGTGATAAATTAATCACTTTAGCATAACAACCACCTTCAAAATTAAAAACGGTGTTTTCTGCAGTCCAACCATGTTCATCATCACCAATTAAACTTCTATCAGGATCTGTAGAAAGTGTTGTTTTTCCTGTACCTGATAATCCAAAGAAAATAGCAGTATCTCCTTGTTTACCAACATTTGCAGAACAATGCATAGGTAATGTGTTTTTAAACACAGGAAGAATAAAGTTTAACGCAGAAAAAATTCCTTTGTTAATTTCTCCTGTATAACCTGTACCACCAATTAAAGCTATTTTCTTGGTGAAATTTAAAATAGCAAAATTGTGTTGGCGAGTTCCATCTACTTCAGGATCTGCCATAAAACCTGGTGCATTTATTACAGTCCATTCAGGAGAAAAAGTTTCTAATTCTTTTTCTGTTGGGCGTAAAAACATATTGTAAGCAAACATATTGCTCCATGGATATTCGTTTACAACTCTAATGTTTAATTTGTAATTTTCATCTGCACAAGCAAAACTATCTCTTACAAAAATTTCTTTTTCAGATAAATAATCTACTACTTTAGTATATAGAGCATCAAATTTTTCTGATTCGAAAGGAATGTTAATATCACTCCACCAAACTTGGTCTTTTGTTACATCGTCTTTTACTATAAAACGATCTTTGGGTGAACGTCCAGTAAATTCTCCTGTATTTACAGCAATTGCTCCTAAAAAAGATACTTTACCTTGTCCTTTTTCAACAGTTTCTTTGTGCAAATCATCAGAACTTAACTGATAACGAATTGTTGCATTTTTGATTCCTAGATTATTTAACGAAATCGATTTCGTATTTGTATCTACCATATCAATATTTTTGTGGTTTTATATCTTACAAAATTAAACAATATTTTAAAACTGACTTAAAAATGATGCAGATTTATTGTTTATTCAACTATTTCTTAATTTCTTTAAGAATATAATAATCATTAAAACCCAACCAATCATTAACATTAATCCTCCTAAAGGAGTCACAAACCAAATTGATTTTGCAGAAATTGCTGTTAAATGAATCACATAAATAGAGCCTGAAAAGAATAAAATTCCTAAGAAAAAGAGATTACTAATCTTATTTTTTTGTGAAACTGAAAAACCATCATATATGTTTACAAATAACAAGACAATTACGTGATACATTTGATAACGCACACCTGTTTCAAAACTCGATAATTCTTGAACTGTCAATGTTTCTTTTAGAGCATGTGCACCAAAAGCTCCAAATGCAATTGCCAAAACTCCTAAAACTGAAGTAATAATTAAATTTTTAAACATTTTTAATGGTTTTTGTTAAATTTTAAACAAAAATAGTATCTTCGTAAGACTACAAAAATAAGTTTTATTGATGAAAAACATACTAATTATTGGTGCAGGAAAATCGAGTTCTTATTTAATTAAGTATCTACTTGAAAAATCTGATGAAGAAAAACTACATCTTATTATTGGTGATATTTCTACAGAAAATGCGAATAAACTTATTAATAATCATACAAATGCAGAAAGTGTAATTTTAAATGTTTTTGATACAGAACAACGTCAAGAATTCATCAAAAAATCTGACATTGTTATTTCTATGTTGCCTGCAAGGTTTCATATAGAAGTTGCTAAAGATTGCATTAACTTTAATAAAAATATGGTCACAGCTTCTTATGTTTCAAAAGAAATGAAGGCATTAGATGAAGCTGCAAAAAAGAAAGGTTTAATTCTGATGAATGAGATTGGTGTAGATCCAGGAATTGATCATATGAGTGCTATGCAAGTAATAGATAACATTAGAGCTAAGAATGCAAAAATGTTATTGTTCGAATCTTTTACAGGTGGCTTAATTGCACCTGAAAGCGATACTAATTTATGGAATTATAAATTTACCTGGAACCCAAGAAACGTGGTTTTGGCAGGACAAGGTGGAGCTGCAATGTTTATTCAAGAAGGAACATACAAATACATACCTTATCATAAATTATTTAGGAGAACAGAATTTTTAACCATTAATGGTAGTGGAAAATTTGAAGCATACGCAAACAGAGATTCGTTAAAATACAGAAGTGTTTATGGTTTAGATGACATACCAACTATGTATAGAGGTACTATTAGAAAAGTAGGATTTTCTAGAGCTTGGAATATTTTTGTGCAATTAGGAATGACTGATGATTCTTATACCATAGAAGATTCCGAAAATATGAGTTATCGAGATTTTGTTAATTTATTTTTGGCTTATTCTCCTTCTGATTCTGTGGAATTAAAATTACGTTCTTATCTAAAAATAGATCAAGATGATGTGATGTGGGAAAAATTAATTGAGCTCGACATTTTTAATCAGAAGAAAAAAATTACGATTAAAAATGCAACTCCAGCTCAAGCATTGCAACAAATATTATCCGATTCTTGGACTCTGCAAAAAGAGGATAAAGATATGATTGTGATGCAACATCTATTTGGGTATGAAATTAATGGAGAAAAGCACCAAATTGAAAGTAGTTTAGTAGTTCTTGGCGAAAACCAAACATATACAGCTATGGCAAAAACAGTAGGTTTACCTGTGGGAATTGCTGCTTTAAAAATCTTAAAAGGAGAGATTAAAACTCCTGGAGTGCAACTACCAATTACTAAAGAAATCTATGAACCTATTTTAGCTGAATTAGAAAATTATGGTATAAAATTTATAGAAAGGAAAGTACCTTATTTAGGCTATAACCCTAATCATGTGATTGGGTAACTACATTTTTAAATAGAACTTTTTTGTCAAATTTATATAGTCTTCTGTGTATTTATGACGTTCGATTTCTATAATTAAGTGTGTTTCTTCAATTCCTTTTTGGTGAAAAGAAAACTCCAACAAACTTCTTTTTATTTCTGATGATAAATTACCCTGAACTCGACAAATTCTATTGACAAATAATTTGTGTTCACTCGCTAAATTGATAAAATTTCCCTCTTCTTTAAATGGAATAATCAAAGAGAAAATACCGTTTTTTGATAAAATTTTTGAAACTCCTAATAATAATTCATCAAAAGATAATGAAGATGTAAATCGTGCTTTATTTCTTGCATCATCTTCTGTTTCAAATTCGTCTTTATAAAAAGGAGGGTTAGAAACAATTAAATCATATGTTTCCTCTTCTTCTGCAATTTCATCAGCAAATTCTTGAAAAGTTGCATTGTAACCATACAATCTATCTCCCCAATCAGATTGTTCAAAATTTTCTACAGTTTGTTCATACGCATTTTCATCAACCTCAACAGCATCAATTGTCATTGTATCAGAACGTTGTGCAATCATCAAAGAAATTAAGCCAGTACCAGCACCAATATCTAAAACTGAATCAGGATAATTATCAACACAACACCAAGCACCTAACAAAACACCATCTGTGCCAACTTTCATTGCAGTTTTATCTTGATAAATGGTAAACTCTTTAAATTTAAAAGGCTTCTTCATTTTACAAAAATACTGTTAAAATTAATGCTAATTCTTTTAATGTATAGTTTTTGTATTGGTAAAAAATTTAAAATTTAAGCAATTTTTATATTATTTTTGAATAAAATATTTCACGATGATTAAAAATTACTTTTTTGTAGGTTTATTTCTATTTTTTGGGTTTGCTGGGTTTTCTCAACAAATGCCAATAGATTTTTCTAATGAAAATCATAGTTTTGCAACATTTAATAATACTTCATTTTCAAAAACAAATAATCCACAAGATAATAATGATCAAGTTGGTCAATTTATAAATGATGGTTCTGCTGCTTACCAAGGATCTTATATAGATTTAACAAGACCTATAGATTTAAGTGCAAATAAAACAATAACACTCTCTTTTTATGCTTTTGATAGCAACTCACATAATATTATTTTAAAATTAGAAAGTGGTTCTAATGCAGATGTAGAGGTTATAGAATCTTTTAGTGTTCCTTCTCCTTCTAATTGGAAAACAATTTCTTTCGATTTTTCTAACGCAAAATTAAGTGGTTCTGCTACTTCTATAAATGCAACTGGAACTTATAGTAGACTAACTATTTTTATTGATGGTGGTACAACTATTTCTGGCACCTATTTAATAGATAATATTACTGATGGTAGTACTCCTTTAGACCCAAATGTTTTAGATGTTACTTATAACGATTTAGTTTGGTCTGATGAATTTGATAGTAATGGTGATGTTGATGGTTCAAAATGGTATCATCAAACTTTTGGACCAAATGGAGGTGGGTGGTTTAATGGAGAGTTACAACATTATACAAATAGCTCAACAAATTCATTTGTAGATGGAGGAAATTTAAATATTGTAGCGAAAAGAGAAACTAAGATATTAAATGGAGTCTCTAGAGATTTTACCTCTGCAAGATTAAACTCCAAATATGCTTTTACTTATGGTAGAGTTGATGTTAGGGCAAAACTACCTTCAGGAAATGGAACTTGGCCAGCAATTTGGACACTTGGTAAAAACATTAGTGAAACAGGTGCTTATTGGCAAACCCAAGGTTTTGGCACAACTGGTTGGCCTGCTTGTGGAGAAATTGATATTATGGAACATGGCTTGCATGCAAATAACGAGGTTTCAAGTGCATTACATACTCCTTCAAGTAATGGAAACACAGTAAATGTTGGTAAAAAGACTTTAGTTGATGTGGCAAATAATTTTCACATTTACTCTATGAATTGGTCTCCAAATCAAATTACGTTTTTAGTTGACAATGTGGTTTTTTACACTTATAATCCTTCTGAAAAAAATGATGATACTTGGCCATTTGACAAAGAACAGTTTTTGTTATTAAATGTTGCTATTGGAGGTTTTTCTGGCACACCAGCTGCCAATTTTTCGCAAAGTAGTATGGTTATTGATTATGTAAGAGTCTATCAAAATAAAAATTTGAGTACAGGTGCTATTTTCAAAGATGCTTTTTCTGTATATCCAAACCCTACATCCAATAAAATTTATATACAAACAAATAAACAAGTTGATAGAGTTGAGCTTTATTCTACTTTAGGAAAAATGGTTTTTAGCAAGAACAATGTGAATGAAGTTAACACTAAAAGTTTAAATTCTGGTTTGTATTTAATGAGAATTTATTCTGATAAAAATATAGTGACAAAGAAAGTCTTAATTAAAAACTAGATTTTTATTTAATCTTTCTTAAATTTTCTTTTAAAATAATCTGATTTTGCTGTAGACTTACGCGTTCTTTTATAATGTTGAAAAACAAAATATAAGGCTATAAGTCCAACAAAAATTAACATAAAAGTTTTTTTAGCAGAGAGGAAGGAACTAACACTACTCTCAAAAACTCTCTGCTCATATACGTTTACAAAAATAAGAATTTATACTGACCCCTAATTAGTCCCTTACAATTTAATCTCTTATATACTTGTTTACGATATCTAAC
>JBGCFX010000017.1:0-3781 GCA_045110395.1 Polaribacter sp. | reverse complement strand
AAATGATACAATAAAATCCTCTAAATTTTATACAGAATTAGGTTTCACAGTTTCTAGATTTGAGCAACAAGTTAAAAAAGAAGTTGGTGGTGCAAAAGGAGATTTAATTTCTGATGAAACTAATTTTAGTACAATAGTTACTGGTGGTTACCAATTATCTAAATATTTTTCGATAGGTGCTTTTGTGAGATATGATACAGGAAAACGTTTTAATGCTTTATTTGACGGTTTTAATGCACAAAATGAAACAATTGTAACTGGTAGAATAGGAGGCAATTTCTCTGAAGTTTGGATTGGACCAATGCTTCGTTTACATTGGAGACAACTTTATTTTTCATCTGGTTACGCATTATTTGGCAGTAGAGTAGATGATGCTAGAAATGATATAAAATCTTCTTCAGGAGCAACAACAGGAAGTTTTAGTACCCACCCAAGAATTGCTTTGCAGTTTCATTTAGGAGGCGCAATTCCTATTACTAAAAAATTAGAAGCATTTTTTGCACTAGAATATAGGATAAGATATTATGATGAAAGAGGAGGTAAGGAATTGGTCGATAATATTATTTTAGGGACACAAAATATATTGCCTTTTGCTGGTCTTAAATTATCTTTATAAATCAAGATTTGAATGAATAAAAAAGAGGTTTTTGTAATAGGATTAATGTCTGGAACTTCTTTAGATGGCATAGATTTGGTGTATGTGAAGTTTGATAAAAACAACTACAAAGATTTTAAAATTTTAAGTTCGGAAACCATTTCTTATTCAGAGAAACGGAAAAATACTTTGCAAAATGCTATCAACTTTTCTGCTGACGATTTAAAAAAAATAGATATAGAATATGGTGTTTTTTTAGCAGAAGTAATAAATGGTTTTGTTTATAAAAACTCGATTAAAAACATTGATTTTGTTGCTTCTCATGGACATACAGTTTTACATCAACCAGAAAAAGGAATAACATTTCAAATTGGTGATGGACAAACAATTGCTAAGAATACAAAACAGAAAGTAATTTGTGATTTTAGAACACAAGATGTAAAATTAGGTGGGCAAGGAGCACCTTTAGTGCCTATTGGAGATGAGTTGCTTTTTACTGAGTATGATTTCTGTTTAAATTTAGGTGGATTTTCGAATATTTCTAACAATAAAGATGATAAAAGAATTGCCTATGATATTTGTCCTGTAAATATTGTATTAAACAAATATGCACAACAATTGGGTTTTGAGTATGATGATAAAGGAAAAATAGCCTCAAAAGGAACTTTTTTAATGCAATTAGAAGCAGATTTAAGAATGTTAGATTATTATAAGCAAAAACCGCCAAAGTCTTTAGGATTAGAATGGGTTCAAAAAGAAATATTTCCACGATTAGAATCATCAAAAAGAAAACCAGAAGATTTATTAAGAACATTTACAGATCATATTGCTTGGGCAATTGCAAAGGTTTTACCTAAATATGCAACTGTTTTGGTTACTGGAGGTGGTGCTTTTAATCAATATTTAATTGATAAAATAAAACAACATAAAAAAGTAAATTTAATAATTCCTGATAAAGAATTAGTAAACTTTAAAGAAGCGCTAATTTTTGCATTTTTAGGTTTGTTAAAGTCTGAAAATCAGATAAATTGCTTATCTAGTGTTACTGGCGCTAAAAAAGATCATTCTTCTGGAGTTATTTTTTATCCATAGTCTGGTAAAAAAAATTTGAACAATCGTTTTTTTACAGTAAGTTTGTAAGTAACACAATAAATTAAATAATAATTCTAAAATCAATTTTAAAAATGAATCAACTTTAACTTCTCTAATTTAAAATTTCGAAGAAAATTGCACTAGAAAATAGTAACTATAAGTTGAAAAATTATCAAAATTTAAAATGAAAGAATTATTAAAAATATACGAAAATAAACAACCAGAAATTGTGTTTCATTGGAAAGATCAAGAAACAGAAGCAGAAGGTTGGACAGTGATAAATTCTCTTAGAGGAGGTGCAGCAGGTGGTGGAACAAGAATGAGAAAAGGATTGAATATGAATGAGGTTTTATCTCTGGCAAAAACAATGGAGGTAAAATTTACAGTTTCTGGGCCAGCAATTGGTGGTGCAAAATCGGGTATTAATTTCGATCCAAATGACCCAAGAAAAAGAGGTGTTTTAGAACGTTGGTACAAAGCTGTAACTCCACTTTTAAAACATTATTATGGTACTGGTGGAGATTTGAATGTAGATGCAGATAAAGATGTAATTCCAATTACAGAAAGCTGTGGAGTTTGGCATCCTCAAGAAGGTATTTTTAACGGTCATTTTAAACCAACAGAAGCAGATAAAATAAATAGAATTGGGCAATTACGAATGGGCGTAATTAAGGTGATTGAAGATAAAGAGTTTTCGCCAGATTTGTCCAGAAAATATACAGTTGCAGATATGTTAACTGGTTATGGTGTTGCAGAAGCAGTAAAACATTACTATGCTATTTACGGAGGAGAAATTAAAGGAAAAAGAGCAATTGTTCAAGGGTTTGGTAATGTGGGTTCTGCAGCAGCTTATTATTTAACGCAATTAGGTGCAAAAGTAGTAGGAATTATTGATAGAGATGGTGGTTTGATAAATGAAGAAGGGTTTTCTATGGATGAAATGACCAATTTATTTTTATCTAAAGATGGCAATAAATTAGTTTCAGAAAATATGATTTCTTTTGATGAAATTAATAACAAAATTTGGAGTTTACCAGCAGAAATATTTGTTCCTGCTGCAGCTTCAAGATTGGTTTCTCAAGATCAAGTGCAGCAAATGATAGATACAGGTTTAGAAGTAATTTCTCCAGGTGCAAATGTGCCTTTTGCAGACAAAGAAATTTTCTTCGGACCTATTATGGAGTATACAGACAAACATTTGAGTTTGTTGCCAGATTTTATTTCAAATTGCGGAATTGCAAGGGTTTTTGCGTATCTAATGGAAGCAAAAGTTGATTTACCAATGCAAGACAAGTCAATTTTTAATGACACATCAAACATTATAAAAAAGGCGTTACAAAAAACGTTTAACAAGAGTGCAGCTAAAACAAAAATTTGTTCAACAGCATTCGAAATAGCATTAAAACAACTAATTTAAACTAACAAATATGGAATCAGTAATTATTATTGTATTTGTAATGGGGTATTTGGCCATTACTTTAGAGCATAATTTAAAATTGGATAAATTAATTCCTGCCTTAATTATGATGGCAGTTTGTTGGGCATTAGTAGCTCTTGGAGTTGATAATTTTTCGAATTGGTTTGATTCCGCAAATCACGGTTTAGTAGATGGTTTTGCTGATATGGTTCATGATGATAAATTACATCTAGTAGAAGAAACATTATTACATCATTTAGGTAAAACTGCAGAAATTTTAGTGTTCCTTTTAGGAGCGATGACAATTGTAGAAATTATCGATTATTTTGATGGTTTTTCTACCATTAAAGGTTATGTAAACTTTAAAGGCAAAAAGAAATTACTTTGGATGTTTGCAATTTTAGCGTTTATTTTATCAGCAATTATAGACAATTTAACTGCAACTATTGTATTGATTTCAATTCTACAGAAAATTGTAAAAACTAGAGATGATAGAATTTGGTTTGCAGGTTTAATTATTATTGCAGCAAATGCAGGTGGGGCTTTTTCACCAATTGGAGATGTAACTACAACTATGCTTTGGATTGGAGATAAAGTAAGTACAGGAATGTTATTCTTATATTTATTTATACCATCGTTATTATGTATGGTAGTACCTTCATTTATTGCAACTTTTC
>JBGCFX010000016.1:0-32019 GCA_045110395.1 Polaribacter sp. | reverse complement strand
CAATTTAGGTACAGTTACGATTTCTAACAACGCAGAAATAGAAATTAAAATGAACATTGCAGAATGGTTTAAAAACCCCAATAAATGGAATTTAAACCAGCTAAACACAGTTTTAATGCCTAATTTTGAAGCTCAAAAAATGATGAATGCCAATGGAAAATCGGTTTTTTCTTTAGGTGAAATAATAAATTAGTAAATAATTGTCATTTCGACTTTATGGAGAAATCTCATAATTATGAAACAAAATTGGTTTTACTTTCTCTTCTTTTTACTTCTGATGAATTGCACATCAAAAGAAGAAGAAATTTATAGACCAATTCCATATAACTTAGAAATTCCACAACTTTTTGCAGACAAACTAATTGCGCCAATTATCCCTACAAACAACCCTTTAACTCAAGAAGGTGTTGCATTGGGTAAAAAACTGTTTTTTGATAAAATTTTATCTGGCGACAATTCTCAATCTTGTGCAACTTGCCACAATCCAAAAAAAGCATTTACAGATAGTAAACAATTTAGTGACGGAATTGATGGTAAATTCGGAACAAGAAACGCAATGCCATTATTTAATCTCGCTTGGAATTTTGACGAACGTTTTTCTTGGGATGGAAAAGAATTTGGTTTAGAAAATCAAGCTTTTGAACCTGTTTCAAACCCTGTAGAAATGCATTCTAAATGGACAGATGTAGAAAAAAAACTTCAGAATAATCCAGAATATCCAAGACTTTTTTCTCAAGCTTTTGGTACTTCTAAAATAGATTCAGTTTTGGTTACAAAGGCTATAGCACAATTTGAAAGAACATTAATCTCTGGTAATTCTAAATTTGATAAATTTTTAAGAGGAGAAACCACTTTAACTGATTCAGAACAAAATGGTTTCAATGTTTTTATGGATGAAGCAAAAGGAGATTGTTTTCACTGTCATGGAAGTGATAACAACCCACTTTGGACAAATAATAAATTTCATAATAATGGTTTAGACGCCACTTTTTCAGATTTAGGTTTAGGTAAAATTACTGGAGACCCAAATGATAATGGAAAATTCAAATCGCCATCAATTAGAAACTTAGCTTTTACTGCAACATACATGCACGATGGTCGTTTTGCAACTTTAGAAGAGGTAATCAATCACTATTCAGAAGGTTTAAAGCGATCGCCAACTATAGATCCTTTTATGAAAAAGATAAATAAAGGTGGTGTTAATTTATCAACCAAAGATAAAGCAGATTTAAAATCGTTTTTATTATCTCTTTCTGACTTCGATTTTATCAATAATTCTGACTTCCAAGAATAATCAATAAAACCAATTCTTTTATTGAGTTTGTTAATGAAAGTTCTGCCTTTTTCTTCGACTTATATCGTATATTTGCCAACAATTTAGATTTAATCTATTTAAAATTATGATAAAAGTTTCAGACACAGCAAAAAAGAAAGTCATAGAATTAATGACTGATGATGGCTTTAACGCAACTACAGATTTTGTAAGAGTTGGTGTTAAAAGTGGTGGTTGTTCAGGTTTATCTTACGATTTAACTTTCGACAATAAAAGTAGAGAAGACGATAAGATTTTTGAAGAAAATGATGTAAAATTAATCGTTGATAAAAAGAGTTTTTTATATTTAGTGGGCACCACATTAGAATATTCTGGTGGTTTAAACGGAAAAGGTTTTGTTTTTAACAATCCCAACGCAAATAGAACTTGTGGTTGTGGGGAATCATTTTCACTTTAAAAATTAAGAAAAAGATGTCAAAGTATACAGAAGAGCAATTAGAAGAAGAATTAAAAACACAAGAATATAAGTATGGTTTTTATACAGATATAGAAAGTGATACATTTCCTGTTGGTTTAAATGAAGGTGTTGTTCGTGCAATTTCTAAAAAGAAAAACGAACCAGAATGGATGACTAATTGGCGTTTAGAAGCTTATAGAGTTTGGGAACAAATGGAAGAACCAGAATGGGCGAATGTACATTATGAGAAGCCAGAATTTCAAGACATTGCGTATTATTCTGCTCCAAAACAAAAGCCAAAATTAAATTCTTTAGATGAGGTCGATCCAGAATTATTAGACACTTTTAAACGTTTAGGAATCTCTTTAGACGAACAAAAAAAGTTAGCAAACGTTGCTGTAGATATTGTAATGGATTCTGTTTCTGTAGCAACAACTTTTAAGAAAACATTAGGTGAAAAAGGGATAATTTTTATGCCAATTTCTGAAGCAATTCAAGAACATCCAGAATTGGTTCGTAAATATTTAGGAACTGTTGTACCAACAAAAGACAACTTTTATGCAGCATTAAATTCGGCAGTATTTTCTGATGGATCTTTCTGCTACATTCCAAAAGGTGTTCGTTGTCCAATGGAATTATCTACATACTTCAGAATAAACGAAGGTGGAACTGGTCAGTTTGAAAGAACTTTAGTAGTTGCAGACAAAGGTAGTTATGTTTCTTATTTAGAAGGATGTACAGCACCAAGTAGAGATGAAAACCAACTACATGCAGCAGTTGTAGAATTAATTGCAATGGACGATGCAGAAATTAAATACTCTACTGTACAAAACTGGTATCCTGGAAATAAAGAAGGAAAAGGTGGAGTTTACAACTTTGTTACCAAAAGAGGTTTGTGTGAAAACAATGCAAAAATTTCTTGGACACAAGTAGAAACAGGTTCTGCTGTAACTTGGAAATATCCTTCTTGTGTGCTTAAAGGAAATAACTCTGTAGGAGAATTTTACTCGATTGCTGTAACTAACAATCATCAGCAAGCAGATACAGGAACTAAAATGATTCACTTAGGAAAAAACACAAAATCTACAATTATTTCTAAAGGTATTTCTGCTGGAAAATCACAGAATAGCTACAGAGGTTTAGTTCAGATAAATTCTAGAGCAGAAAATGCTCGTAATTTTTCGCAATGTGACTCTTTATTAATGGGGAATGAATGTGGTGCACACACGTTTCCTTACATAGAAACTAAAAACAAATCTGCACAAATAGAACACGAAGCAACTACAAGTAAAATTGGTGAAGACCAACTTTTCTACTGTAACCAACGTGGAATTGATACAGAAAAAGCAATCGCTTTAATTGTAAACGGATTTAGCAAAGAGGTGTTAAATAAATTGCCAATGGAATTTGCTGTAGAAGCTCAAAAATTATTGGAAATTTCTTTAGAAGGTTCTGTTGGATAAACAATAATCTATGAAAAAAATAATCTTCTTATTTCTTGCAATTAGCATTGTTAGTTGTAAAAAAACAGAAAAAAAACCTGTTGTTGTTTCAGGAAAACCTGTTGTAAAAATGTATCAATTAGTGGGTGGTTCTATTTTTGTGAAAAAACTAGAAGTTTTCTCTCAAGATACTACTTATACAGGTCAGCAAAAACAATTTACAGACGCTTATTATGTAATTTCTCATCCTAAAGGAAATTTAATGTGGGATGCTGGTTTGCCTGAACAATTAGTAATTCCTGAACCTTTTGATGAACCAAGTGGAACGTTTAGAATACAAAGACCAGATTCTTTGGTAAATCAATTAAAAACGATTGGTTTTAAAATTGAAGATTTCAAATATTTTGCAATGTCTCATTCTCATTTCGATCATACAGGACACGCAAATTATATGAAAGATGCAACTTGGATTGTGCAAGAAAATGAGTTTAATGCAAATTTAAGTGATACATTAAAGCAAAAAAATCCTGCGTTATCAGCATTAAAAAAAGTTCAAAAAATAAATGGAGATTATGATGTTTTTGGTGATGGAACAGTGGTTATCAAATACATGCCTGGTCATACAATTGGGCATCAAGTTTTATATGTTGAAACTTCAAATTCTGAAAAACCAATCTTATTAACAGGAGATTTATATCATTTTGAAGAAAATAGAACCAATAAAGGAGTTCCTTCATTCAATTATAATGTAGCACAAACTTTAGAAAGTATGGGCAAGTTTGAAGCTTTTGCAAAAGAGAAAAATGCAGAAGTAATTATACAGCACTCGCCAAAAGATTATCAAAAATTAGAAAAAATATTAAACGCTAATAAGCAATAGTAAATAGCTAAACAAGATGTTAAAAATAGAGAATTTACAAGCAACTATAGACGATAAAGAAATCTTAAAAGGATTAAATTTAGAAGTAAAAGCAGGTGAAGTACATGCAATTATGGGTCCAAATGGTGCAGGAAAAAGTACCTTGGCAAATATTATTGCTGGTAAGGAAGAATACGAAGTTACTAATGGTTCTATCGAATTAAATGGCGAAGATATTAGTGAATTGGCTCCAGAAGAAAGAGCACATAATGGCGTGTTTTTATCGTTTCAATATCCTGTAGAAATTCCAGGAGTTTCTGTTACAAATTTTATTAAAACAGCAATTAACGAAACTCGTAAAGCAAAAGGTTTAGAAGATATGCCTGCAAAAGACATGCTAAAAATGATTCGTGAAAAATCTGAATTGTTAGAAATAGACCGCAAGTTTTTATCTCGTTCTTTAAACGAAGGTTTTTCTGGAGGAGAAAAAAAGCGTAACGAAATTTTTCAAATGGCAATGTTAGAACCAAGTTTGGCTATTTTAGATGAAACTGATTCTGGTTTAGATATTGATGCTTTACGTATTGTTGCAAATGGCGTAAATAAGTTAAAATCGAAAGACAATGCAGTAATTGTTATTACACATTATCAACGTTTATTAGATCATATTGTTCCAGATTTTGTACACGTTTTACACGATGGTAAAATTGTAAAAACTGGTGATGCTTCTTTAGCATTAGAATTAGAAGCAAAGGGTTATGATTGGATTAAGCAAGAATTGGTTTAAAAAAGTTTAAAAGGTTTCTATTGTTTAAAGTTTCAGGTTTTGGCCACTATTAGAAGATTCGAAGATTTAGAAATATGGCAACTTGCTAGAAAATTATCTCAGCAAATTATTATTATTTCTAAAAACACGGATTTAAAAAGTGACTATCGTTTTAAAGACCAAATAAAAGCTTCATCTGGTTCTGTAATGGATAATATAGCTGAAGGTTTTGAAAGAGATGGAAATTTAGAATTTAGACAATATTTATCAATAGCAAAAGGGTCTGCAGGAGAAACGCGATCTCAATCTTACAGACTTTTTGATTCAGAATATATTTCTGAAGAACAATTAAAAGAATTAATTATCGAGTGTGAAATTTTGAGTAAAAAAATAGCAAATTTTATAAGCTATTTAAATAAAAAGGATTTTAAAGGAAATAAATTTAAGTAGGCAACAACTTGAAACAAAAGAAACTTTAAACCTGAAACTTATAAAGAAAATGGAATTACAAGACAAATTATTATCATCATATATTGCGTTTGAAGACAATGTAGATACAAATTCTGATGTGCATGAAGTGCGTTCTAAAGCATTTCAAAATTTCGAGAATTTAGGGTTTCCTACCAAAAAATTAGAAGCTTGGAAATACACTTCTTTAAACTCGGTTTTAAAGCAAGATTATAGTTTATTTCCTGATAAAATTGAGGCTATTGAACTGGCAGATGTAAAAGAATATTTTATCCATGAAATAGATTCGTATAAAGTGGTTTTTATCAACGGTAAATACAGTTCTTTTTTATCGCAAACAACACATGAACATTATGATGTTTGCTTAATGTCTTCTGCATTAAACAGTCAAAAATACAAACCTGTAATCGATAAATATTTTAATAAAATTGCAAAACAAGACAATTTAACGTCTTTAAACACGGCTTTTGCAACTGAAGGTGCTTACATTAATATTCCTAAAAATACTGAAGTTAAAAAACCGATTCAGATTATTAATTTTACAACAGGTTCTGAGGCTGCAACAATGGTGCAACCAAGAAATTTAATTGTGGTTGGCGAGAATTCTCAAGTACAAATTATAGAGCGTCATCAAAGTTTAACTTCTAATGCAGTTTTATCTAATGTAGTTACAGAAATTTTTGCTGATAAAGCATCTAATGTAGATCATTATAAGATTCAGAATGATAAAATTACAGCTTCTTTAGTTGATAATACATATGTTGAGCAAAAGTCGAATTCGGTTGTTTCTGTGCATACTTTTTCTTTTGGTGGAAACATCACCAGAAATAATTTAAACTTTTATCAGAAAGGAGAATATATAGATTCTATCTTAAAAGGAATTACAATTAGCGAAGGAAAACAACACATAGATCATCATACTTTAGTACATCACATAGAGCCAAATTGCGAATCTCACCAAGATTATAAAGGTATTTATGATGAACGCTCTACAGCCGTTTTTAACGGAAAAGTAATTGTTAACAAAGAAGCGCAGAAAACAAACGCATATCAACAAAATAATAATATTCTTTTAAGTGATAAAGCTACCATTAATGCAAAACCTCAACTAGAAATTTTTGCTGATGATGTAAAATGTTCTCATGGTTGTACTATTGGTCAATTAGATGATGATGCGTTATTTTATATGCAACAACGTGGAATTCCTGAAAAACAAGGAAAAGGTTTATTAATGTATGCTTTTGCAAATACAGTTTTAGAAAGCGTAAAAATACCAGAAGTAAAACAACGAATTACTAAAATTATCGCTAACAAATTAGGCGTTAATATTGGGTTTGATTTGTAGGCAACTCAATTGCTTTTTGTATAAAACTTAAACCACGCTTTTGCGTGGTTTTTTTATTTTATAAGAAAGTTACTCTCTCAAATAATCTAAAGTTAAAGCTGTCATTGTTTTTACGCCTAAAATAAATCCACTTTCATCTAATATAAAATCTGGAGTGTGATGCCCTCCTAATTGTGCAGACTTATCTGAGTTTGGGTTTTTTGCTTTTCCTCCTAAAAAGAAATACAAGCCAGGTACTTTCTGTTGGAAAAAAGAAAAATCTTCTGCACCAGTAATTGCATCAATTTCTAGTACGTTTTGTTTACTTGCAATACGTTGCAATGTTGGTAGCATTTTGGCTGTTAAATCTATATGATTAAAAGTAATTGGGTATCCTTTTTCTATATCAATTGTGGCAGTTGCTCTGTAAGCTTTTGCAATTGTTGGCACCATTTCTTTCATTCTTTTATTAATAAACGCTTGCATGTCATAATCTAAAGTTCTAATCGTTCCAATAATTTTTGCGTTTTCAGGAATAATATTATATCTAATTCCTGCATTAATCAATCCTATTGTAATTACAGCTCCTTCTTTTGTTAATTCAGATTCTCTACTAATAATTGTCTGTAAACCATCTATAATTTTTACAGATGCCATGATTGGATCTACACTTGCCCAAGGTCTAGAACCATGTGCTTGTTTTCCTTTTACATTTATTTCAAAAGATTGAGATGCAGCCATAATTCCACCAGGTTTATAAGTAATTTTTCCAACTTCTAAACCTGCACTAATATGCAAACCAAAAATAACATCTACTTTTGGGTTTTCTAAAACACCTTCTTTTACCATTAATTCTGCACCTCCTTCTTCTCCTTTAGGAGCACCTTCTTCTGCTGGTTGAAAAATAAATTTTACAGATCCTTTTATCTCATTTTTCATTTTTGATAAAACCTCTGCAACTCCCATTAAAATAGCAATATGAGAATCATGACCACAAGCATGCATTACTCCTGTTTCTTTCTCATTAAAAGTTGTTTTTACTAAAGATTTAAAAGGTAAATTATTTCTTTCTGTAACTGGCAAAGCATCTATATCTGCTCTTAAAGCCACAACTTTCCCTGGTTTATTTCCTTTTAACAATGCTACAACACCCGTTTTTGCAACTCCTTCTTGTACTTCTAAACCTAGTTTTTTAAGATGTTTTGCTATGTATTTTGCTGTATTAAATTCTCTATTAGAAAGTTCTGGGTTTTCATGAAAATGTCTTCTCCACTCAATTACTTTACTTTCTATTTCTAAAGATAATTTATTGATTTTTGCATCATAACTTTGTGCTTTTACTGTAAAAACACTTGTTATAAAAAAGAGAAATACTGCTATTTTTTTCATAATTAATTATTTTATTGATTTTATAATTTTACTTAAAAACACATTTTCTTCAAACCAAGAAAGCCCAAAACGTACAACAACCAAATCTTGTTCTGGTAAAATATAGACTCTTTGTCCTTGATAACCATCAGCAAAATACATACTTTTTGGCACATCTTTAAATTGCTTTTCTGCATTTAGCCAAAATTGTGCACCATAAGTCCCATCTGAAGTTGGTGTTGGTGTGGTTACATACTCTACCCAATCTTTGTTGAATAATTGTTCGCCATTCCAATTTCCGTTTTTAAGATATAATAGGCCGAATTTTGCCCAATCTCTAGCAGTTGCCCAAGAATAAGAAGAACCTACGTAATTTCCGCTTAAATCGGCTTCTAAAACCATAGAGTTCATACCTATTTTATCAATAAAATTGGTGTACCAAAAATCTAAATATTCTTGATGTGTTTTAAATTGCTTTCTTAAAATTCCTGATAACAAATTGGTAGTTCCAGAAGAGTAATTAAACTTTTCATTTGGTTTTGCAACTAAAGGTTTATCTTCTTGCATTTTAGTCATATCTCTATCTAAAAACAGCATTTTTGTGGCATCAGAAATTTCATCATAATTTTCATCCCATTCTAAACCAGAATTCATCTGTAATAAATTGTTGATGGTTATGTTTTTTCTTTCGTCATTTTGCCATGAATCTATGGGAGCTTTATCAAAAACATTTATTTTTTGTTGATGTTGCAAAACTCCAAAAACAGTGCTCAGAATACTTTTAGTCATAGACCAACCTAAAATTTTGGAGTCTTTACTAAATCCATCACTATATTTTTCTGCTATGATTTGATCTTTATAAATAACAACAACTGCCCTTGTTTGTCTATTAAAAATAGAATTGACTGTTTTATGTAATTTATCATAATCTATATTAGAAAAAACGGTGTCTTTTTGTGCTGCATTTCCATATGGGAAAGGAGTTATGTTATCTGCTTTTGCTCTTTTTGGTGATAAATAACTAGCAGTTTCATCACTTTCTTCTAAGGTTAAAACACTTCCTAAGCCTTTTCTAATAATTGCTTTTCTGGTTAACAAACCATAAACAGAAGCTGTGGCTGTTTTTTGTTTTTCGTCTATTTCATCAGAAGCTAAATTTACTGGCGAAAAATTATTGTCTCTTGTGTCTGTAAACTCTAAACTTCTATTGGCCACAAATACTGATGAAGCTGTGTTTTTTGCAGAATAGCCTGCTAAAATATTCAATTTTGGATAATTATATACTACTACAACAATTACTAAAACCAGCAGTAAAAGTAAAATTCGTTTGAAAATTTTCATTAAAAAGGATTTGGTAAATGTAAAAATACACAATTCAAAAGCAATTTTTAATATAAGTAAAAATACTTGGTTCTAAAATCGGGGTTTTCTTCTCTCATCATAAATGATTGATTTTAATAGTTTTATAAATCGTTTTTAATCAACTAAAAATTATGGCAACAACAACCCCCAACTCTAAATCAACAACAAGTGCAACAACAACTAAAAAATCTGTTCCAAAAAAGTTAACTCCAGGTATTTCTGAAGACGTTATTTTAGAATTAAGTAGAGAAATAAATAGTATGCTTTCTTTTGCGGTTTATAACGGAATTACTGTAAATACTGAAGTGAATTCTTTAATTCAGAATAGTACTGTAGATGATTTGATAAACGCACATAATTTGTTGTGTAAAAATGTAGCTCCTGCAACTCCAAAATCGATTCGATTTACAAAAAAACTCAACCAAGAAAGCAATGGAAAATCGATTTTTAACAAACTTCCTTTACTTAGAAATTTAATTTTATTGGCATTGTTTTTCCTAATTGCTTACATCGCAACTGGTATGACAACAGAAGTAAATAACGATTCTTTAGATAAAGGAATGATGGATAATAGTGGAATTCCGCTCTTACTAAACATTGTCTATTTAAGTTCTATTGCTGGGTTAGGTGTATTGTTTTACTTGCTAAAAGAAGTAAGTACTTCTTTAAAAAACGGTTCACTTATTCCAGAAAACGCAATTTCTTATGTATCGCAAATCATTTTAGGAATTATAGCAGGTTTAATTATGTCAGAAATTATTGCTTTTTACACTAAAGATCCTCAGCAAATCAACTTATTTAATAAAAGTGTTTTAGCGTTGATTGGTGGGTTTTCTTCGGATGCAATTTTTAGTATTCTACAAGGCGTCATTAATAGAATTAAAAATATTTTTCTAACTCAAAATCCATCAACCTAATGTATAAAAATCTAATTTTAGTCTTTATTTCCATACTTTTTTTGTCTTGTGCAAGTTTGCCAAATTCTACAGCTAAACTATCTAAAAGTGTGATTGATGAAGGTGATGCAATGCATCAATTAAACATTTCTTTGGTAAATCAATTATTTACGGAAAGACGAGCACGTTTAAACAATTTTATCACTAGTAAATACACTCCAGCAGTTATCAAAAAATATCAAAATTTATTGCCTCCAGATGTAGATTATAAAAAAGAATTGCCAAATATTATTGAAGCAATTATTCCTGTTATCAATAGAAAAAGAGATTCTTTGCAAGATTTATTACTGAATCAACAACAGAAAATTGTATCTGGTTTAAACACCAATTTTATTACGTATGCTAAAGCAACTTCTTCGTTACAAAACATTATAAACTCTGCTGTAAAAGTAAAAGATGCAGAAGAAAGTGCTTTATCTGCTATCAACCAATTAACAGGTAATAAATTGAATTTTAAACAAATAGAAAGTAAAATGGATAGTTTACTAAACAAAACTGGTTTAGGAATGGGAAAATTATTAAAAGTTGAACAAATTATAAAATAAACGTTATGAGTGATATAGATTGGAATGCTTTAGCAGAAAAAGCGGCTTCTCAAACAGATACAGAGTTTAAAACCCAATTAGCGGGTTTAACAAGTTTAAAAACATCAGAAATAGATACGTTTATTACTGAAAGTAATATTAGTAATAAAGATGCTTTATCTGTTTTAAAAGAGATTAACAATGCTGCTTTATCTAATAATCAAAAAGCAAGTTCTATTTCAAATATTCAAAACGGAGTTGGATTTTTAGTAAAATTGGTTTCTAAAGTAGTGTAATCAAAAAATCTTATTGCCTTTCGTTTCAGTTTAAAAAATCAAGGTTTATCTTTGTGTTTTAAAATGATTTGTATGATTAATGTTGATAAAATTAGAGAGGATTTTCCCATATTAAAAAGAACCGTCCATGGAAAACCTTTGGTTTATTTTGATAATGCTGCTACATCACAAACACCACAAATTGTTATTGATACAATTGTAGATTATTATAGCAATTACAATGCAAATATTCATAGAGGTGTGCATACTCTAAGCCAAGAAGCCACAGATAAATATGAGGAAGCTCGTATTAAAATTCAACATCATTTTAATGCAAAAGAATCGTATGAAATCATTTTAACCTCAGGTACAACATATAGTATTAATATGGTTGCTGCTGGGTTTTCATCACTTTTAAATAAAGGTGATGAAATTATAGTTTCTGCCTTAGAACATCATTCTAATATTGTTCCTTGGCAAATGTTATGCGAAAAAACGGGTGCTATTTTAAAGGTGATTCCAATGAAGTTGGATGGATCTTTAGATATGGAAACCTATCATAAATTAGTAAATAAAAAAACAAAATTGGTTTTCTGTAATCACGTTTCAAATGCCTTAGGAACTGTTAATCCAATTGAAGAAATCATAAAAAAAGCGCACAAATTTAATGCAGCTGTTTTAATTGATGGTGCTCAAGCAGCACCTCATATAAAACCAGATGTACAAGCTTTAGATGTTGATTTTTATGTAGCTTCTGCTCACAAATTATGTGGGCCAACAGGAGTTGGATTGTTATATGGAAAACAAGAATGGTTAGAAAAATTACCTCCTTATCAAGGTGGAGGAGAAATGATTGCAACTGTTTCTTTTGATAAAACTACCTATGCAGGTTTGCCTCATAAATTTGAAGCAGGAACTCCAAACATTTGTGGTGGAATCGCTTTTGGAGCAGCTTTAGACTATATGAATTCTGTTGGTTTTAATGAAATTGCTTCTTACGAAAACGAGCTTTTAGAATATGGAACCCAAGAATTACTAAAAATAGAAGGCCTAAAGATTTACGGAACAACTTCTAAAAAAACGGCTGTTATTTCTTTTAATGTAGGGGATATTCATCCTTATGATATTGGTTCTATATTAGATAAATTAGGTATTGCTGTTAGAACAGGACATCATTGTGCACAACCTATTATGGACTTTTACAAAATACCAGGCACTATTAGAGCTTCTTTTTCATTTTACAATACAAAAGAAGAAATTGATGTTTTAGTTGCAGGCGTTAAAAGAGCAGTAATGATGTTATCTTAACAATTCTTTTTACTAATAAAAAATACCTTTAGAGAACTTCTAAAGGTATTTTTTTGCACAAAACTTTGTCAATTAAAAAAAAGATGTATATTCGTATCGTTAAAATTTTAACATAAAATAATATTATTGTTTAAAATATAACAATATTATTGATAAAATCTTAATTTTTTAACTTCAATTAACATAATTTTTAAACCCCAAAATTCAATTAACATGATGAAAAAAGGATTATTAGCGTTGCTTTTAGCAGCAGGAACTTTTATTGGTTGTCAGGACAATGCTTCTGAACTACCAAATGAACAACAGTCTAAAGTAGATATGAGTGATTTTTACCTTCATACAGATGAATATGAAAGTAAAAGGTCTTCTAAAGATGGTAAAGAATGTCACACAATGCAGGTTTTAAACAGACAATTAAAAGAAAATAAAGGTCTATATAAAAAAATGTATGATGTTGAATATGCAACTAGAAAATTTATAGCTGCTAAAGGTAAACCTACGAAACCAGGAGGAGGTTCTGGAGGTGGATCTGGAAGTGGTGATGTAGATATTACGCCTATTAACGATGGCTTAGGAGTTGTAAACATACCAGTCTATGTACATGTGGTTTATAGTAATTCTAATCAAAATATTAGTAATACTCAAATTGCTTCTCAAATTACTGTTTTAAACGAAGATTTTAGACTAGCAAACTCAGACTTTAATTTACCTACTGGTACAACTTTTGCAAATGACGCAACAGATTCTGAAATAGAATTTACTTTAGCAGGAACATTTAGACATTCTGACTCAAGATCTTCTTGGGGTACAAATAACGCTGTAAAAAGTGCTTATCCTCCTGTTACACCTTCTACACACTTAAATATTTGGGTAGCAGAAATTGGTGGTGGAATTTTAGGATACGCTCAGTTTCCAGGTGGTAACGCATCTACAGATGGTGTTGTAATTTCTCCTCAATATTTTGGTAATACTGGTTTTGTTTCTGCTCCTTTTGATAAAGGAAGAACTGCAACTCATGAAGTTGGTCACTATTTAAATTTACGTCATATTTGGGGTGATGGAAGATGTCGTCAAGATGATTTTGTTGCTGATACTCCTAGTTCAGATGGACCAAATTATGGTTGTCCTTCTTATCCAACTACAAATTGTAAATCAGCAGATATGACAATGAACTATATGGATTATACAAATGACGCTTGTATGTATATGTTTACAGATGGGCAACGTAATAGAATGAGAGCTATATTTGCCTCTGGTGGAGCTAGAGCATCTTTAGCTGGTAATTAAGATTCATAATAAAATAATTAAAAGACGTCTATATAGACGTCTTTTTTTACATATTACAAATAAAATGAACGTTTTAAAAAAAATATCACTGTTAATTTTAATTATCTTTTCTAACTGTACTGCTCAAGAAGAAGTTAATGCTTTAGAAATAACATACTCTGCACAAACTAGAGGAAGTTCTTTAACAATTAGCTACAATAGCCTTATCTTAGAATTAAAAACTAACAACAGTAATAAAAAGATAGTACTAAATAAAAATCAGAAAGAAAAACTTTTAAAGGAAGTCTCTAAAATTACACTTACAGAAATTGCAAACTTAAAAGCACCTACAAATAAACGTTTTTCAGATGGAGCTTTGGTTGGAAAATTTAGCATTTTAAAAAACCAAAAACAATATATTTCGTCTGAATTCGATCATGGAAATCCTCCTGAGGAATTAAATAACTTATATTTATTGTTAGAAAGTCTTTTAAACTAAAAAAGGTTGAGCAAATGCTCAACCTTTTTTAGTTTTTATAAATCTCTATTAAATTATCTCAAAGCAGGAGAATAATTGGTAGAGTAATCATCTGCTAATGCTAAACCATTAGTTGCTTTTCTAAAATTAGAACCAAATTTAGCATCCATAGCTGCCATAATTTTATTTGCCATTAAAGCATAACCTCTAGCAGTTAAATGTACTCCATCAAGACTAATTAAACCACCTCTTACTAAGCTTGTATTCATTACATACTCTCCAAACATAATACCAGAAGATGCTTCTACTAAAACACCTTTAAAATCTACTAAGGCTACATTTGGGTTTGCTGCTACAACTTCTTCTATAGCTGTATTGTAAGCATCTGTTGCTGTCTTAATTTTAGCTTGTTCTTGTGGTGTTAACACCCATTTATCTGCTAAAGCAACACCAACACCATTTACACTTAATGGGTTACTTGGATCTGCCAAAGTACCAATAAAGCCTGAGGCTGGTAAGACAAATAAATCTTCTTTTGTAGCTTGTCTAAATTGTTTTAAACCTTTAAACTGAGGGTTTAATGCTTCTAAATCAGTTAAATCTTCATCAACAATAACAACAGCATTTTGCCCTGCTGCAAAATTAATAGTTCTTTTTGCAATTTCTGCATCTGCTTGCGCTTGAGTAACTAATTGTAATTGAACTAAACCAGCAAAAGCTTGTTTAATTCCTCCATTATATTGTGCATAAGCTCCATTTACTTGCGTTGCTAAAGCAGCACTCATAGGAATAGGATTATGTGGCACTGTCGTAAAATGCGCTAAAGTTGTAATATATGGTACTGTTGCTACAACACCTTTTGCTCCTCCAGAAGTTAAAGTTGTAACCATACCTCCAAATGCATTTTTAAATACTAAAGGATTCGTAATATCATTAGATCCATACGTTGTTGGGTCTAAATTACCTGTTGGGTTTGTTGCTGTTGGAGATTGGTCTACACCTGAACCACCAGAAGTTGCATAACTTAAAACATCATTTCCTCCCATTTCACTTAATGTAAAAAATGTTGGAGTTTGAGCCATTGCATCTCCTAAAACAGTTGCAGTTGGGCTAGAGGACATTCTTGCAAAGTATGGGTTTGCTAATCCTAAAGCTACACCTGCCACATTTCCATAACCTGGTGCTAAAATGTGAAAACTTTTTGCGCCTGGAACCCCAAAATTATGTAAGTTACCACTTACAGAAGAAGTTACTTCAGTTGTTGGAACACCATTAGGTAAAGGAGCTGGGCCAACACCATTAAAAATTAATCTTGGTCCTTGTATTACGTTACCTCCTAATAACAAACCACCAATATTATCATTCATTAAAGGTTGGTTAAATTCACCTCCACCTGCCATTGCAAATTTGCTAGCTAAAATGTTTGGGAAAGAATTTGCTTGTGCTGCTTTAAATAAACCTCCGTCTGTAAAACCTGCTGTAAAAGAGGCTCCTACAGCTACATATTTAGATAAATCTAAATCGCCTTTATTTAATTGTACTTGCTCAACCTCTGCTTCAGCAATTGGATCAAAATCATTGCTTTCGCAAGAAACAAATCCTATTGATAAAAGAAATAAGGCTAAATATTTATAATTTTTCATATAATGTTATGTTTTTAGTTATTAATTGTCCAAGATAAATAATACTGAGAACCTATTGCTCCTACACCAGGTGCACTAATATATTCAACTCCTGTTAAGTTTGCTCCTCCTAATTTGAATACCGATTTTAAACTTGGTACTGAATAGTTAATTTGCGCATCTAAAACAGTTCTTGCAGATACTGTAGATTCATGGAAAGTTGCTTCCCATCTGTATTTATCTTGCCATCTTGCGTTTATATTGAATCCGAAGTTTTCAAATACATTTGTATTCCCAAATTGTACTTTTACTTTGTGTTCTGGTGTGTTAAAACCTGCTTGAAAATCTGGATCACTTGCTTGATCAAAATCAAATTTAGCAAACGTATAATTTACACCTAAATTATAACCTTCTAAAATTTTAGTGTTTACGCCAATTGTTGCTCCATAAGAACTAATATCTGCAGCAGAATTTGTATAGGTTTGAAAACCTGCAAAATCATTATTACCTAAAGCAACTAACGCTAAAGGAACTGGAGCTCCTCCAGGTCCAACAGGTGCTGTTTGCGTTAAAGCAACATCTCCATAAAAAGGAACTACCACATTTTTATTTGCAATAAAGTCTTGATATTGGTTATAATACACACTTAAATCTACAGTAACATTAGATTCTCCTGCTTCTACCAAACCTCTATAACCTACTTCATAAGCTGTAACTCTTTCTGGTTTTACCAAAGCAACATCTGCACTTGTTGGTAACTTTGAGTTATCTGCTGCAAAAGCCTCTACTGAAGATTGAGAAAAAGCATTTGTATAAGCTTTACCTCCTGATACAGATATTGTTGAAGCACCACCTGTAAAGTTTTGACCAATTGTGCTTACTAATAAAGGTTGTGTATTATATCTGTCTAAATTATCTGGTGCAGAACCTACTAAAAACCCTCTACCTGCATTTAAACCAATATACTGGTCTTGTGTTGTTGGGTTTCTAAAACCTGTCTGAAAAGATGCTCTAAAGTTTTGGTTTTTACTTTCTCCTGCTGCATACGCAAATGAAACTCTTGGAGAGTAATTACCATCAAAATTTTGTGCTTTATCAAAACGAATAGAAGCCGTTAATTTTAAACGATCATCTTCTAAAAACTTCTTTTGCATTTGTGTATATACACCAAACTCATCATAATTAATTGGACCATCATTATCTGTAAAAATACTTCCATTAGAATTTAAAGAATATCTTCTGTAAGAACCTCCTACTTGAAATTCTGCAAAATCTATTACATCTTGTAAGTTATAATTTGCATCTGCGTGATATAATTTTGTGTTGTCTTGAAATTTAGAACCTGTAACTAAATCTGGATCTTGTGTTACTTTATCATAAGCTGCTTGAAACTCTGGAGTTCCTGGAATAAATCTACCAGTATCTGCTGCTGCTCTTGCTGCTGCATGAGAACCTGTAGCAAAAAAGTTTCCTGCATATTCTGTAAACCATTGTGTATCGCTTTTCCAAGCTCTGTTTATATTAATGGCTGCAAAACGAGTATCATAAGAATTACCTGCGTCTTCACTAGTAATATATCCTCTAACAAAGAAATTTTTTCCTCTAAATTCTAATTTATGTTGTTGTAACAAGAAATCTTGAATGTTATATCTGTTTGTTCCTTGATAAATAGTATTACCAACTCCGAATTTAGAATTCCAAATTACTTCTAAACGATCATCACCAAAAGGTCTGTAGTTTAAAGAACCACCAAACTTTACACTTTTTGCTTCATAAGTCATTAAATCTCTTTCATCATAACCTGTTCTACTTACATTACCAATAGCTCCTCCTAAATTTGTAGAAACCTCATCTCCATACACATTTAAACCATCATAGTTTTTATCAGAAGCTCTATCTCCTGCAATAAACTCTCTGTTTTTTGTGTTTCTGTAATCTGTTGCAAACCATTCTGTACCATCTAAGTAAGATAAGGTAGCTTTGGCAGCAAACTTATCAGAAAAAGCATATGCCATTCTAATATTAAAGTCATAAAACTCATTTGTCCCTGCAGCTTCTTGGGAAGTAACTCCTCCTTTTAAAGAAAGACTAATTCCTTGATCATCAAAAGGACTTTTACTTGTCATAAACATAATTCCATTAAAGGCATTTGCACCATATAATGCAGAAGATGCTCCTGGAAGTAATTCAACCGTTTTTACGTCTAATTCTGACATACCTAGTAAATTACCAATGGCAAAATTTAAAGCTGGTGATGAATTGTCCATACCATCTACTAACTGCATAAAACGTGTATTTGCAAATGTTGCAAAACCTCTTGTATTTACAGATTTAAATGTTAAACTGTTTGTGTTAATGTCTACACCTTTTAAGTTTTCTAAACCATCGTAAAAAGAAGGTGCAGAAGTGTTTTTAATAGCTCTACTATCCATCCTTTCTATAGTTACAGGAGACTCCATAATACGTTCTGGAGTTCTAGATGCAGAAACTACAATTTCATCTAAAGAAGTTTCGTTTTCTGTAAGGCTAACCTCAACTTTTTGATTATTTTTAGTAATCTCTACTCTTGCTGTTTGAAAGCCTAACATAGAAATCTCAATTGTAAAAGGAGGGTTATCTGATGCCTTTAGTACAAATTTCCCGTCAAAATCTGTAGTTGTACCTACTGCTTTTCTAGAAATTTTAATGTTTGCACCAGGCAATGTTTCTCCTGTTTTTGCATCCTTAACTGTACCTGTTACAGTGGTTTGAGCGACCATTGTTACACTACCAAAAGCTATAAATGCAAGAAGTAAAATCTTTTTTATCATAATTTGAATTATTTGTTAACTAATATGCAAAATACAATTTTTTTTGAATTTCCTATTATTATCATCAATTATTTATGATTTTAAAAAAAAATCTTGTTTTTATTACTAATTATATAAGGTGTTAATCTTTTAAATTATTGCTACTTTTGTATTTTAAACCATTTCTTTATTGAAGACAATTCTTAACACTTCTACCTTTTTATCCGAAGAAAAAACATACGTTACCATTGGTACTTTTGATGGTGTACATTTTGGACATCAAAAAATAATAGAAAAACTGGTTTTAGAGGCTAAAAAAGCAAATAAGAAATCGGTTTTATTAACTTTTTTTCCTCACCCAAGAATGGTGTTGCAAAAAGAAAGTTCTTTAGAATTAATTAATACTATTGATGAAAGAGCTAGTTTGTTAGAAAAAACTGGTTTAGATTACTTAATCATTCATCCTTTTAGCAAAGAATTTTCTAGAATGTCTGCCTTAGAATTTGTACGAGATATTTTGGTGAATCAGTTAAATATATCAAAATTGATAATTGGTTACGATCATCATTTTGGCAAAAATAGAGAAGGTAACATTACACAACTCACAGAATACAGCCATTTATATGATTTTAAAGTTGAAGAAATTCTTGCACAAGATATTGATGATGTTTCTGTAAGTTCTACCAAAATTAGACATGCTTTGCATACAGGAAATTTAAAAACAGCCAATAATTATTTGGGTTACAATTTTATACTGAATGGAATTGTTGTAAATGGCAAAAAATTAGGTGGTAAAATTGGCTTCCCCACTGCAAATATTGATGTAAAAGAAAGCTATAAACTAATCCCAAAAACTGGTGTTTATGTTGTAAAATCTAATATTGATCATAAAACTGTTTTTGGAATGATGAATATTGGAAACAGACCTACTATAGATGGAAATCATCAAACTATAGAAGTCCATTTTTTTGATTTTAATCAAGACTTGTACAATCAAAATTTAACGATTGAACTGATTTATTTTTTACGTGATGAACATAAATTTGATTCTGTAGATTTGTTGATTCATCAACTTAAAAAAGATGAAGAAATTGCGAGAGATTATATAAAAAACAATCTCTAAAACTACATTGCTAAAGTCTTAATCTTACTCTATCTTTGCGCTTTCCAAAACATCATAAAAATGTTACAAGTACACTTTATTAGAGAAAACCAAGCAACAGTTTTAGAAGGATTAGCAAAACGTAATTTTGCAAATGCTGAAACCATTATTGAGCAAGTTTTAACTGCAGATGAAAATAGAAGAGCAACTCAAGTTGCCTTAGACAATACTTTGTCTGAATCTAATAAAATGTCTAAAGAAATTGGAAATTTGTACAAAACAGGTCAAGCTCAAAAAGCAAACCTTTTAAAAGAAAAAACAGGACAGTTAAAAGAAAGTTCTAAAGAATTAGCTGAAAAGTTAAATGGTTTTGCTGATGAGTTAGAAACTTTATTATATCAAATTCCTAATATTCCTCATGCTTCTGTAAAAGCTGGAACATCAGAAGAGGATAATGAAAACATTTTTAGTGAAGGAATCATTCCTAATTTGGGAGAAAATGCATTGCCTCATTGGGAATTAGCAAAGAAATATGATATCATCGATTTTGAATTAGGTACAAAAATTACAGGTGCTGGTTTTCCTGTTTATAAAGGAAAAGGAGCAAGGTTACAACGTGCTTTAATCAATTATTTTTTAGATAAAAATACAGCTGCAGGTTACACAGAAGTGCAAGTACCACATTTGGTAAATACAGCATCTGCAACTGCAACTGGGCAATTGCCAGATAAAGATGGGCAAATGTATCATTCTACTATCGATGATTTATATTTAATACCCACAGCAGAAGTGCCAATTACAAATATGTTTCGAGGTAATTTGGTGCAAGAATCAGATTTTCCAATTACGTTAACTGGTTACACACCTTGTTTTAGACGTGAAGCAGGAAGTTATGGTGCACATGTTCGTGGTTTAAATAGATTGCATCAATTTGATAAAGTAGAAATTGTAAGAGTTGAGCATCCAGAAAACTCTTATGTAGCTTTAGATGGAATGGTTGAACACATCAAAAATATTTTAAAAGAACTAAAATTACCTTACAGAATTTTACGTTTGTGTGGTGGAGATACTGGTTTTACTGCTGCTTTAACATTCGATTTTGAACTGTTTTCTACAGCTCAAGACAGATGGTTAGAAATTAGTTCTGCATCTAATTTTGAAACATTTCAAGCCAATAGATTAAAACTTCGTTTTAAAAATAAGGAAGGTAAAAGTGAATTAGCACACACACTAAATGGAAGCTCTTTGGCTTTACCTCGTGTTTTAGCTGGTATTTTAGAGAATTATCAAACCGAAAATGGGATTAAAATACCTGAGGTTTTAGCGCCTTATTGTGGGTTTGATTTTATTAGTTAATGTTTTTTTGTTGATGGTTATTGGTCTGAATCAAAAACCAAATACTACCAACTAAAAACTAATTTGCAACTACAGCCACCATTAATCTCTTATACTTATTCATTTCTAAAAGAGCATTCAAATAAGCACTAATTTGTCCGTTTTTCATAAACTCAATTGAGTTCTTTTTTGCAGTTTCGTATTGTCTAGAAAATGTATTCATAATTTAAAATTTGATTGGTTATTTATACTATAGACAACATTCGTGCCAAAATGTTACAAAAGAAGGATTCAAAAACTCTTGGTTTAATAATAATTTAACATTTATGTTGATTATCTTTGAAATTCTATGAAGAATATTTTTCTCCTTTTTTTCTTAACTATTAGTAGTATTAGCTTTTCTCAAAGCGATTATTTACTAGGTGAAAACTATTATAGAGAAGGCGAATATGAAAAAGCGATTCAAGTATTCAAAAAACTCTACACCAAAAGCCCATTCAATACTACTTATTTAGGAAGGTTGATAACCTGTTACCAAGAAACCGAACAATTTTCTGAAGTAGAAACCTTGATAAAATCTAAAATAAAACAAAAACCTGATTTAGGTTATTTATATGTCTATTTAGGTTACAATTATGAGCGACAAAAACAAAAAGAACCAGCACAAACTAATTATGATTTAGCCATAAAAAACATTGGTAAAAAAGGTGCTTATGGTGGTATTATTGGACGCGTTTTTAAAGATTACAATCTGCTAGACAATGCCATTTTAACGTATGAAAAGGCAATGCAATTAAATGAAAATGCGAATTACAGCTTTCAAATTGCACAGATTTATGGAGAAAAAGGCGACTTTAAAAAAATGTTTGAATCGTATATTAATTTGGTTGATAAAAATATAAACTACTACAATTTAGTACAAAGATATGTAAGCAGATATATTACAGATGATGCAGAAAATGAAGCCAATATTTTATTTAGAAAAACACTTTTAAGAAAATCTGCAAGCAAGCCAAAAGATGTTTGGAATGTGCTTTTAAGTTGGTTATTTACCCAACAAAAAGACTATAACAAAGCCTTATCTCAAGAAAAAGCTTTATATCAAAGAAAACCAGAAGATTTAGCAGCTATTTTTAGTTTAGGTAAAATTGCTTTTGAAGATAAAGATTATGAAGCAGCACAAAATACATTTGACTTTATCACCCAAAAATCTACTTTAAACGAAGAAAAAATTAGTGCGCATTTATATAGAGCAAAAATTGTTGTAGCCACAAATAACCCTGAAACTGAAGCTCTATTTCAATCTTTATTTAATGAGTTTGGTAAAAACACACTTACCATAAAATTACAAGTTGAATATGCAGACTTTCTAACATTCAACCAAAATAAACCAGAAGAAGCAAAACAAGTATTAGAAAAAGCATTGACTTTTTCTAACTCTAAATTTGATAAAGCAAGAATAAAATTAAAGTTAGGAGATATTTTAGTTTTTAC
Organism: Polaribacter sp.; assembly: GCA_045110395.1. Lineage (GTDB taxonomy): Bacteria > Bacteroidota > Bacteroidia > Flavobacteriales > Flavobacteriaceae > Polaribacter. Next base: position 9,551 of record JBGCFX010000016.1, on the reverse strand, counting down.
AGGAAAATATAACAAAGCTTTAATTTACTTTTCTCAAATACAAACCCAATTAAAAGGAGATGCATTAGCACAACAAGCACGTTTTAAAGTAGCGCAAACCAGTTATTTTAAAGGCGATTTTACCTGGGCAAAAGCACAACTAAAAGTTTTAAAAGGTTCTACAACACAACTAATAGCAAATGATGCTGTAGAGTTGTTTTTAAAAATAACAGACAATGAACCTGTAGATTCTATACCTTCAGGATTAAAAGAATTAGCGAAAGCAGAGTTGTTGTCTTTTCAAAATAAAAATGATGAGGCCTTAAAAGAAATCTCTAAATTATTATCCACAGAAAATAAAAAAACTGAAAACGAGTTTTTTGCAGGTGCTAAACCTGGAGATGTAATTTATGATGACGCCCTTTTTTTACAAGCAAAACTGTTCATTAAACAAAATCGATTTTTAGAAGCTATAACAAGTTTAGAAAAAATTATTGCAGCAGACAATCAAGGTTTTTTAACAGATGATGTTTATTATTTAATTGCAGAAACCTACTATAATCACTTAAATAATACAGAAAAAGCTTCAGAATACTATCAAAAGATTATTTTTGATCATTCTTCTAGTATTTATTTGGTAGATGCCAGAAAAAAATATCGTAAAATTAGAGGAGATAATTTATAGTTTTTGGTGGATGATTATTAGTTGTTGGTTCTAGAAATTTTATAGAACTCTCAACCAAAAACCAGAAACTAGTAACTAAAAACCAAAAAAATGTACATATACAATGTAACTATAAATATTGATGAATCTGTTCATAATGAATGGCTTATTTGGATGGAAACCCATATTTTAGAAGTCTTAAATACTGGTAAATTTATCTCTGCAAAACTCACAGAAGTTTTGGTGGAAGAAGAAATGGGAGGTAGAACTTACTCTATTCAATACACTGCAAATACAAGAGAAGATTTAGACGATTATTATAAAGAAGATGCAACTAATTTACAATCTGAAGGATTGAAAAAATTTGCTGATAAAATGCTCACCTTTAGAACAGAATTAAAATTGATAAAAGAGTTTTATCCTACTAATGTGAGTAATTAAAAAAAGATGGAAATAAATTCAGGGTTTTATGCTGTAATTGGTATTTTAATTGGGGCAACTATTACTCAATTATCTAACTTCTTTCAACAAAAAAGAGAACTAAAAAAAGATCAAATAAGAATTGCTTATGAAATGGCTGTTAAAGAATACGATACATTAATTAAGAATTCAAAACCTGGTACTAAAGTAGTTCCACTTGAAATTTTTGTAACTTACTATATTCAGTTCTTTAAAAAAACAAGAAAGAAAAATTTTACTATAACAGATATGCAAGAATTAGATTTATTTAAAAGTGATTTAATGGATTATGCTAATAAAAAATTGAAATAATGTCTGTAAAAGCAAAAAAACATTTAGGTCAGCATTTTTTAACGGATGAAACCATTGCAAAAAACATTGCAGATGCTTTAACCGAAAATGGCTATGCTAATGTCTTAGAAATTGGGCCAGGAATGGGTGTTTTAACCAAATACTTACTACAGAAAAAGCCAAAAATAACGGTGATGGAATTAGACAGAGAATCTGTTGCGTACTTAAAAGACGTTTTTCCCATAGAACACCTCAACTTAAATACTTCTAAAGAAAAGTTCGAAATCATAGAAGGCGATTTTTTAAAGAAGAGCATTCAAGAAATATTCAACAAAAAACAAGTGGCAATTATTGGTAATTTTCCTTACAATATTTCTACACAAATTGTCTTTAAGGCCATAGAAAATAGAGAATTTGTGCCAGAATTTGCAGGAATGTTTCAAAAAGAAGTTGCCAAAAGAATTGCAGAAAAAGAAGGCTCTAAAGTCTATGGAATTTTATCAGTTTTAACCCAAGCTTTTTTTGATGTAGAGTATTTATTTACAGTGCCACCAACTGTTTTTGATCCACCACCAAAAGTAGATTCTGGTGTTATAAGATTCATCAGAAAAGAAAACTACACACTTCCTGTAGACGAAAAACTGTTTTTTAGAGTGGTAAAAACCGCTTTTAATCAACGAAGAAAAATGTTGCGTTCAAGTTTAAAATCTTTCAAACTTTCGGATTCTTTAAAAGAAGAGCCTATATTTGCGAGAAGACCAGAACAATTATCTGTAAATGAATTTATAGAATTGACGAAAAAACTCGCAGAAAATGACATTCAAAATTAATGACGAACTTCTAGATAACTTATCTGAGCTTATTAATTCTAAAAATGACGTAGCTATTTCAGCTTTGTTCAAAGAAGTGCATTTTGCAGATATTGCAGAGGTTTTAGATGAGTTAGATTTTGATGATGCTGTATACATTATAAAACTTCTTGACAGCGAAAAAACATCAGAAATTTTAACAGAATTAGACGAAGATATTCGTGAAAAGATTCTTGAAAACCTTTCTGCAAAAGAAATTGCAGAAGAAGTAGAAGAGATGGATTCTGATGATGCTGCAGACATTATTGGAGAGCTTTCTGAAGAACGTCAAGAACGCGTAATAAATGCTATAGAAGATGATGAATTAGCTGCAGATATTAAAGAATTATTGTCTTATGAAGATGATTCTGCAGGGTCTTTAATGGCAAAAGAACTCGTAAAAGTGTATGAAACTTGGACAGTTGCAGGTTGTATGCGAAGAATTCGTGGGCAAGCAAAAGAAGTTACAAGAGTACACTCAATTTACGTGGTAGATAAAGAAGATAAATTGGTTGGCAGATTGTCTTTAAAGGATTTAATTATTGCAAAATCTGATCAAAAAATTTCAGACATTTCAAAATCTAAAGTAGACTCTGTAAATGTCTCTGAAGATGATGAAGAAGTTGCTAAAATTATGGCAAAATACGATTTAGAGGCCATTCCTGTTGTAGATGATAATAACGTTTTAGTAGGTAGAATTACCATTGATGATATTGTAGACGTTTTAAAAGAAGAAGCAGAAAAAGATTATCAATTAGCAGCTGGTTTAACACAAGATGTAGACTCTGATGATAGTATTTTACAATTGACAAAAGCACGTTTGCCTTGGTTATTTTTAGGTTTAATTGGTGGTGTTGGAGCGTTTATAATTATGGAAGGTTTTCAAGGCGTTTTTGCAAAATACGCAGCTCTTTTCTTTTTTACGCCTTTAATTGCAGCAATGGCAGGTAATGTTGGTGTACAATCATCAGCAATTATTGTGCAAGGTTTAGCAAATGATGATGTAAAAGGAAGTATAAACAGTCGTCTTTTAAAAGAAATGCTCTTAGCAGCTTTAAATGGGGTTGTTTTAGCGCTATTTTTATTTCTTTTTGTATGGGCTTATGAAGGCAAAATAGATTTAGCTCTTGCAATTTCTGTTTCTCTTGTAATTGTAATTATTGTTGCTGGTTTAATTGGCACTTTTGTTCCGCTTTTTCTAAACAAAAGAGGTATAGACCCAGCCATTGCAACAGGGCCATTTATTACTACTTCTAACGATATTTTCGGGATTTTAATCTATTTTTTAATCGCCAAACTAATTTTAGGAATATAGCATTTTCTTTTTTTTGAAGCTATTTCAAGCTTTCTGCACTCGTTTTTTTAAATACACCCCACAAAAAAACCTCTCTGATTTCTCAGAAAGGCTTTTTCCTTTTTCTTCTTAATATTAAATACAAGCCCCTAATCTCGTATTTGCAACTAATCCCTTTTTTCAATTTGTATTTGTTTGGTTAAACATCTACACTTCAAAAGTACATCAGGTTAATAGAGTAAGATTGTAAAAAACCGACAAAATAATAGCGGATTTCCGCAAAAAGAGAAAATGTTAGTCTATTATACCCAATTCTTTGGCTTTTAAAACCAAGTCTGTATTGTTATTTGCGTTTAAATCTGTTCTTAGATTCCCTAACTTGGTTTCTATAGAACGTAATTTTAAAAAAGAACCATCGCCTTTTTTTATAACGCCTTCTAAATTAGAAATTTTTGGGTGATTGGGTAATTCTTTTAAAATTTGAATAGCAACCTCATCCATTTGAATTTGAATGATATTTCTACGCATTATTTTTTGATGAATTTCATGCGTGTAATAATAATCATTTACCAACATTTTTTGCACTGCAAAACCAATTTCTGTAGCATTGCATTTACTTTTTAATAAATAAGCATTTGGGTTTAAATTACTAATAACATTATACACTCTATTGGTTTCTGTGTGACCTGTAATTACAGCAATTTTAATATCAAACTCATTGTTTCTAATGGCTTTTATCAATTCTTCTCCACCATCAATTAGTGTGTCTTCAGTTGAGTTATCAAAACTTAAATCTGTAAACAACAACTGAAAAGGATTGTTGTTTTGATGTGTTTTTATAAGGTTAAAAGCATCATCGCAATTATTGGTGGTAACTACATCAAAATCGCCCACTTCTTTTAAAGAACATAAAATGCCTTGTATTACTAATTGATGATCGTCTACAATTAAAATTTTGGTTTTATCTGCCATTTTTAGGGATTTCTATATCTATTGTTGTTCCTTTATTTAATGCACTTAAAATAGAAAAAGTTCCGCTAATTTCTTCTACTCTTTCTTTCATGTTTTTTAACCCAATTCCGTTCTTTTTTTTATCAACATTAAAACCTTTACCATCATCAATAATTGATAAAGAAATTATTTTTTTTGTTTCATTAAAAATCAAAGTTACATTTTTTGCAGCTGCATATTTATCTATATTTTGAATACTTTCTCTTACGGATAAAAACAAGGTTCTTTTAATAGAATTGTTAATATCTATCCAGTTAACATCATTTATATCTTTCACTTTAATTAAAAAACTTGCATCAAAATAATCAGAAATTAAATTAATAATCTGGTTTTTAAAAGAAACTTCGTCAAAAGAAACACTACTTAATTGGTGAGATAAAGTTCTTACATTTTCTTTTACCCTATCTAACTCTTTAGACTCCTCAACTAAATTATTTTGAGTCAATTTTTTGTATAAAACTCTTATATCGCCTGCAACTTCATCATGTAAAGATTTTGCAATTTGTTGTCGTTCTTTTTCTCGGGCTTCTATTTGTTCTAATTTTGCTTCAAATAATAATTTTTTTCTTCTGTTATAAACTACTAAAAGACCAATTGCTATAAATAAAATACTAGCTCCAGAAATTAACCAACTTATTATTTTTTGTTGTTCTTCACTTTCTATTTCTAGTTGTTTTCTTGAGTTTTCTTCCTTTAAATTTGCGTTTTCTTTATCTTTCTTTTCTGTTTCATACCTAACTTTTGCAAATTGATTTTTTAAAGATCGTTCTCTTTTAAAAAGACTATCGTTTAAGATAAAATGTTCTTGTAAATACTGTCTTCCTTTTTCTCCTTTTACCAATTTAGATAGTAAAAAAAGGTTTTCTAAAATACGCTCACTATTATTATATTTCTTTGATAACTCTAATGCTTTTTTAGTATGAAAAACAGCTTTTTTTGTTTGCTTATCTGTAGCATAGAACTCTCCTAATAAAGAATGAGAATAAACTAACTCTTTTTTTCTGTTTTCTTTTTTTCTTAAAGCTAAAACCTCTAGGTACCCTTTTAAAGCAAGTTTTTTGTTGCCTAGCATAAAATTATTGTAAGAATAGCCTTCTAAACCTACTATATATCTATAAAGATTTTTAATAGCTATACTATCTACTTCTATACTTTTTTTATAAAACTCTCTTGCTTTTAAGTAATTAAATTCTGCTTCATAGCTTTTTGCAGTTTGTGAATAGAAGATTGAATATTTAACATCTATATTTTTTTTTGATGAGTTTATATGAGTATCTAAGTATTTTAAATAATATTTTCTAGCTTCTTTAGATCTACCTGTTATACGTAAAACACGTCCTAGGTTTTCATAGAAAGTAGATGTAAACCTTACTTCGTTAAGGGGTTCTATAAATCGTAATCCATTAATTACGGAGTTTTCGCTACCTAAATAATCTCTTTCATTATTTTGAATATCAGACATAGAAAGGTACCTTCTAGCAACTTCTAAAGAATCATTTAGCTGCATAGACAAATCTTTAGATTTGTTGTAATAATAAAAGCAGCTGTCAGAAATTACTTTAATTTTAAAAATAAGCGCTTTGTAATGGTAATGTTTTGCGAGTGCAAAAGAATCTTTAGTTTTCTTAAAAAGTTTGAGTAGTTTTTTTTCGCTTAAAGATAAATTTGGGAGGTCTTCTAAAAAGTAACTTCTCAGTCCAAAATCGATATATGTTTTTTTAACGATGGTATCTACATTTGTTTTTTCTGCCAACAAAAAGGCTTTTGAGGGCAACTCTGAGTTTTTTGAATTTCTGTATTCTTTTAACAAAAAAGACAAAGTGTCAATTTTGTTCTCTTTTTTTTGATATTGACTAAACAAAGAGGTGTTTACAAGAAGTAGGAAAAAAAGAAAGTATTTTCGCATAAAAATAAACACTCTGAAGTTTCAGAGTGTTTGGAGTTTACTGTATTAAGAATCTATTCTTTTGTATCACCATCATCTTCTCCTCCTCCTTCTTGTCCTCCATCTCCTCCAGGATTTAAGTTCATTGCTAATTCTTCTAAATTGTTTTCTTGTAAATTCATTTTTTTTGATTTTTTGTTTAACCCTCTAAAAATAGAATTTTTAAATTAAAAAGAACTATAATTTGTTTATTTTCTGAAATAAATCCCAAATCACAACACCAGTAGTTACAGAAATGTTTAAAGAATGTTTAGTGCCTAATTGCGGAATTTCAATACAAAAATCAGCAGCATTTACAACTTCTTGTTGCACACCTTTTACTTCATTTCCCATCACAATTGCATATTTCTGATTTTTCTCTGGAAGAAAAGTATCTAACTTTGTGCTATTTTCTGCTTGCTCAATAGCCAAAATTTTAATTTTTGAATCTTTTAGTTTTTCAACAAGCGTAAGTGTATCTTCAACATACTCCCAATCTACAGATTCTGTTGCACCCAAAGCAGTTTTATGAATATCTTTATTTGGTGGAGTTGCACAAATGCCACACAAGTAAATTTTTTCAATCAAAAAAGCATCAGAAGTTCTAAAGACAGAACCTATGTTATTTAAACTTCTAATATTGTCTAAAACGACTATTATTGGAGTTTTTTTTACATTTTTAAACTCATCAACTGTAATTCTACCTAACTCGTTATTTTTAAGTTTTCTCATAAAATAGTCTTTAGACTTTTGTCTTTAGACGTTAGCAAAACTGTTGAAAACTAACAACTATCAACTAACGACTAAAAACTATATTTTCTATCTTCGCAAAACTAACTGAAAATTTCTAAAAAATTGGCTAAACCAAAAGTAAAAAAGGTAACTCCTTTAATGAAACAATACAATGCCATCAAGACTAAATATCCTGATGCAATGTTGCTTTTTAGAGTGGGAGATTTTTACGAAACTTTTGGAGAAGATGCCAAAAAAGCGGCTGGTGTTCTAGGAATTACACTTACAAAAAGAGGTGCAGGTTCTGACTCAGAAACTGCTTTGGCAGGTTTTCCTCATCACTCTTTAAATACGTATTTACCAAAGTTGGTAAAAGCTGGAATGCGTGTTGCAATTTGCGATCAGTTAGAAGATCCAAAAATGACCAAAACCATTGTAAAACGTGGTGTTACAGAATTAGTTACTCCTGGAGTTTCTTTAAATGACGAAGTTTTACAAAGCAAAACCAACAACTTTTTAGCTGCTGTTCATTTTGATAAAAAACAACTCGGAATTTCATTTTTAGATGTTTCTACAGGTGAATATTTGGTCGCACAAGGAAATGCAGAATACATAGATAAATTATTACAGAACTTTTCTCCAAGTGAAGTTCTGGTTCAGAAACAAAATAAGCAGCAATTTTTAGAACTTTTTGAAAACCGATATTATACGTTTTATTTAGACGATTGGGTTTTTCAAAAAGAATATGCAAACGAAACTTTACAAAATCATTTCGAAGTAAAAACATTGAAAGGTTTTGGTGTTCAGGATTTAAAATACGGAATTATTGCTGCAGGAGCAGTTTTGTATTATTTATCTGAAACGCAACACAATCAGTTAAAACACATCCAACAAATCAGAAGAATTGCTGAAGATAATTATGTTTGGATGGATCGTTTTACTGTCAGAAATTTAGAATTATACAACCCTAATTCTGTAAATGCAGTAACGCTTTTAGACGTCATTGATAAAACCATTTCACCAATGGGTGGAAGGTTGTTAAAACGTTGGTTGGCACTTCCTTTAAAAAATATTGACGAGATTAAAAATCGTCATGAATTAGTGAAATTCTTTATAGATTCTGATGATTTTGCAAAAACTGTAACCTATCAGTTAAAACAAATATCAGATTTAGAAAGATTAATTTCTAAAGTTGCCACTGGCAAAGCTTCACCAAGAGAAATTGTATTGTTAAAAGATTCTTTAAAAGCGATTTTACCGATAAAAAATGCATCAGAAAAAAGCAAAAAAAAAGCCGTAAAAGAATTAGGAAATCAATTACATACTTGCGATGTTTTAATTGCTAAAATTACTGAAACTTTGTTTGATAATGCACCTGTAAACATCAATAAAGGAAATGCAATTGCTACAAATGTTCATCAAGAATTAGACGATCTACGTTCCATTTCTAACTCAGGAAAAGAGTATTTAGATAATATGCTAAAACGTGAAGTTGAACTGACAGGAATTACCAGTTTAAAGATTGCGTTTAATAATGTTTTTGGGTATTATATTGAGGTAAGAAACTCACATAAAGACAAAGTTCCTGAAGAATGGATTCGTAAACAAACGTTGGTAAATGCAGAACGTTATATTACTGAAGAATTAAAAGAATACGAAACTAAAATTTTAGGTGCTGAAGAAAAAATAGCCAAATTAGAACAAGAAATATTTTCTAAACTATTACAATATATCATTCAATTTGTAGATGTTGTGCAACAAAATGCGCAAATAATCGCAAAAATTGATTGTCTTTTATCATTCTCTGTTTTAGCAATTAATAACAATTATGTACGTCCAATTATGGATGAAAGTACAGATTTGGAGATTAAAAATGGAAGGCATCCTGTTATTGAAAAGCAATTGCCAATTGATCAAACTTATATTGCAAATGATGTTGTATTAAATAGAAATCAGCAACAAATTATTATGATTACTGGGCCAAATATGTCTGGTAAATCAGCAATTTTAAGACAAACTGCACTAATTGTATTATTAGCACAAATGGGAAGTTACGTTCCTGCTCAAAATGCAAAAATAGGGATTGTAGACAAGATTTTTACCAGAGTTGGTGCCAGTGATAATATTTCTATGGGCGAATCTACTTTTATGGTAGAAATGAATGAAACTGCATCAATCCTTAATAACGTTTCTGAGCGTAGTTTAATTTTATTGGATGAAATTGGTCGTGGAACCTCAACTTATGACGGAATTTCTATTGCTTGGGCAATTTCTGAGTTTTTACACGAACATCCCTCAAAAGCAAAAACATTATTTGCCACACATTATCACGAATTAAACGAAATGACA
>JBGCFX010000015.1:0-4419 GCA_045110395.1 Polaribacter sp. | reverse complement strand
AGATTATACCAAACCAGAAGTAAGAGAATGGTGGTCTGGATTATTTAAAGAATTAATTGAAGATATTGGTGTTAAAGGTGTTTGGAATGATATGAATGAACCAGCAGTTATGGACGTTCCAAATAAAACATTCCCAAATGATGTTCGTCACGATTATGATGGAAACCCATGTAGTCATAGAAAAGCCCACAATATCTATGGAACACAAATGGCAAGAGCAACTTATCATGGTGTTAAAAAATATGCATACCCAAAAAGACCTTTTGTAATTACAAGATCTGCATATTCTGGTGCACAAAGATATACCTCTACTTGGATGGGAGATAATGTTGCAACTTGGGAACATTTAGCAATTGCAAACAATCAAGCACAAAGAATGGCTATGTCTGGTTTCTCTTTTGCTGGTAGTGATATTGGTGGGTTTGCAGAACAACCTCAAGGAGAATTATTTGCAAGATGGATTCAGTTAGGAATCTTTCACGTTTTCTGTAGAGTACATTCTTCTGGAGATCATGGAGATCAAGAACCTTGGGTTTTTGGAGAAGAAATTACAGATATCGTTCGTAAGTTTGTAGAAATAAGATATCAATTATTACCTTATTTATACACTGCTTTTTGGAATCATATTAAAACAGGAACTCCAATTTTAAAGTCTTTAGTATTATTTGATCAAGAAGATACTGCAACACACTATAGAAGTGATGAGTTTATTTATGGTGATAAAATTTTAGTTTGCCCAATTTTAGTGCCTGATGCTAAAGGAAGAAGGATGTATATACCAAGAGGAAAATGGTATAACTTTTGGACAGATGAAGTTGTAGAAGGTGGTAAAGAAATGTGGGTAAATGCTGAGTTGGATAGTATACCATTCTTTATTAAAGAAGGAGCTGTAATACCTAAATATCCAGTACAACAATATGTTGGAGAAAAGAAAATGGACGACATTACTTTAGATGTTTACTATAAAGAAGGTAAAGAAAAGTCGCAATTATTTGATGATGCTCATGATGGGTTTGATTACAAAAAAGGAAGATATAGTTTACGTACTTTTAAAGTAACTGGTAAAAAGAAAGAATTTATTTTACAACAACATAAAGAAGGTGTTTTTGATGCAGAGTATAAACAGTTTAATATTGTTTTTCATAATTTGCCTTTTACAATTACCTCTATACAAATAGATAACGTAGAAATTTCTTTAAATGATGTAAAAAATGGTAAAACTCAATCTATATTAATAGACAAAGAATTTACAGAATTACATTTATTTGGTAAATAATATTTTTTTTTTAGAACTTCAATTTTCTGAAAAATCCGCAAAAAAGTGCTTAAAAGTTTCTAAAACTTTTAAGCACTTTTTTTTATTTTTAAAACCTCAATTTTTAGCAACATTTTTGTCATTTTTTTTATTAAAAAAATAGGATCTACATCCCAACAATAAATTCAAAAAAAGAAAATCTATTACCATAAATGGTAACGCCAATTACCATTTATGGTAATCAAAAATACCATTTATGGTAATATAAAAAAACCACCATAAATGGTATTGTGAGAACCCTTTTTACCTTTTATATTTGTAATGTAATTATTTCTTACCCCCCAAAAGTAAGATTAGTAAGTTTCTTAAATATTTGTTTAACACCAAAAAGCGATTAAATGGTTCCCCTAAACTTTAATCGCTTTTTTTTATGCTTAAAAATTACAAACTATCCTAGAAAAGATACTTCCATTAAAGTAAATGCAAATAAAAAGCCTCAAAAAATTATATTTTTTGAGGCTTTTTATTATTGAATTAGAGTTCTAAATTCCGTCTCCTAATTCTTTTAATTTTTCTGTATTTTCTGCCAACATCAATTCATCAATAATTTTTTGAATATCTCCATTCATAATATTTGGCAAATCATATAAAGACAAACCAATTCTATGATCTGTAACTCTACCTTGTGCATAATTATAAGTTCTAATCTTGGCACTTCTATCACCAGAAGAAACCATAGAACCACGTTTTAAAGCGTCTTCTGCATTTTTCTTAGCCAACTCCATATCATATAAACGAGAACGTAAAACTTTAAACGCTTTCTCTTTATTTTTATGTTGACTTTTTTGATCTTGACACTGTGCAACCAAACCAGTTGGAATATGCGTTAAACGAACTGCAGAATAGGTTGTATTTACTGACTGACCTCCAGGACCAGAAGAACAGAAAAAATCGATTCTAACTTCTTTTGGGTTTATTTCTACATCAAATTCTTCTGCCTCAGGAAAAACCATACAGGTTGCTGCAGAAGTATGTACACGTCCTTGTGTTTCTGTTTGTGGCACTCTTTGTACACGATGCACACCAGCTTCGAATTTTAAAATACCATAGACATCAGGTCCATTTACTTCAAACTGAATTTCTTTAAAACCACCATTTGTTCCTTCAGAATAATCTACAGTAGAAACTTTCCAACCTTTACTTTCGCAATATTTAGAATACATTCTAAACAAATCTCCTGCAAAAATACTTGCTTCATCTCCACCTGTTCCTGCACGTAATTCTACAACAGCATTTTTAGAATCTTCTGGGTCTTTTGGTATTAATAAGAATTTTATTTCGTCTTCTAATTCAGGAATTCTAGTGTTTGCTTCATCTAATTGCATTTTTGCCATTTCTGTCATTTCTGCATCAGAACCATCTGCAATAATTTCTTTAGCCTCTTCTATATTTTCTGTTAATTCTCGGTATTCTTCACCTTTTTTATTAACATCACCTAAATCTTTATATTCTTTCATTAATTGCGCATAACGCTTCTGATCCATAATAATTTCTGGCTGAATAATTAAATCAGAAACCTCATCATAACGTTGCTTAACAATTCTTAACTTATCTAACATTTGTTCTCTTTTCTTGTGTTGCGAATTTACAATTTTTATAAGTATATTTGAAGAAAGCAAACTACTTTTTATGAAATCTCTATTATTATTAGTTTCTTTATTTTTATTTTTTTCTTGTAAAAAAGTTATTGAAAAACAGCAAAAGCCAACTTTTTTAATTGGTGATTGGGTTCGCATAAACAACAAAAAAGGATCTATAACTTATGAAAACTGGAAAACTGACTTTAAAGGTTTAGGCTATACATTAAAAGAAAATGATACAGTTTTTAAAGAAATAATGACTATTATTTCTTTAAATGATTCTCTATTTTTAAAAGTTGAAGGTGTAAATGAACAACCAACCTTTTTTAAATTCACATCTCAAACAGATTCTTCTTTTGTTTGCGAAAACCCTAAGAACGAGTTTCCTAAAAAAATAAAATATTATTTAGAAAACGAACAATTAAAAGCTGAAGTTTCTGCAAATGATTTTAAAATTGATTTTGTTTTTGAAAAAATGAATTAAAATACGTTTCTGTAAAAATCTTATTTTGTTGCTTTAAACTACCAAATTTTAAAACAAGTATTTGTACGCTTACGTTATCTAATTACTAGTCGTAAAATTGTTAATGTATAACCAAACACATCATATATTAACTAAAAAAACACATTATGACTACTAATGATTACACAAAACTATCAGTAAAAAATGACACTAAGGAAGCAGTAGAAGTATTTGTAACATTTGCAGCAGATAACCCTGCAAACAAATGTTGTCCAAGTCCTGCTAAAGTGAGTGATTTTCCTATATTAAAGAAAGTAAACAAACTAAGAGGTAAGTTTACCTTGGCTCCAGGAGCAACTCAAGTTTTCGATTCTAAAGGGGCTTGTTTTAGCGGAAATATTGGTTTTTATATAGAACCACAATGCCCAGTAAAAGGAGCAGATTTTCATCATGGTAAAACAGGAACTAATATTGCAGAATTTACCCTAAACCCAAATACACCTTGCTTTGAAGCTTATGACATTAGCTGTGTTAATGGTGTAAACTGTTATATGATGATGAAAGTAGATGCAGGTTTAGGTTGGCATTATGGTCCAAACAACACTCCTATAGAAACTATTTATAACAGAGCGTTGCAAGAAAACCAAGGCAATCCTGGGGTTTTTCCTGTAAATTGTACAGATTGCATACAATTAGTAGGTGATAAACCTTGCCCAACCTTACCTTTAGGGCCAGAACAAAAAGAAAGAATTTGCAACATACAGCGTTCTGAAAGAGGTGGTACAGTTCAAGTTATTTTAACAACTCCTGAAGAAGCTTAATTTGAAATAAATAAGATTTTTTTAGAATAAAAAATAAAAACAGGTATTTATACCTGTTTTTAATTTAACGTAACTATTTATATTTGTATTATCATTATTTGATTTATTATATAATTAACTAACTAGCTAATTAGTTGTGATAGAAGAAGTAGAAGTTAAAAGCCTCATTTTATAAGATATGAGGCTTTTTATGTTAAAAACTTTATTTGGTCAAAGTATTAAAAAACACTATAATTAGTA
>JBGCFX010000014.1:0-4499 GCA_045110395.1 Polaribacter sp. | reverse complement strand
TCTTCCGATCTGTTTTCTTTAAAATAATCTACTGTATTTGCTAAGAAATTTCCTTGTTCGTGCATTCCTAATTCTGGCTTAATCACTTCTTCAGAAAATTCTTTACACATTTCTAAATAGTTTTGTGTGTGAGAATTATAATCGTCTGCAAGTTTTACAGAAAGGAAATTTTTAATCCAATATTGGGCATCATAATTATTATTATCTACAGATAAGACAACTGTACCTTCTGTGTCTGATGTATTTAAAATCAGGCAACCTTTGTCTATTTTTTTGGTTGATATTCCTTTTTGAACCACAACATCCCAACTTTCATTATCGTCTAAATACGTTTGGAAAAAATCGACTTTATTCTCTATTTTAAAAACCCCAATTGCTTCTGTTAGAACATCTTTATATTCTAGACCTTCTATAAAAACGATAATTACATCTCCTGTTTTTATTTGTGCAGAATTAGACTGTTCATACAAATGATTGACAATATTTTTAGAATATTCTATAAACGTACTTTCTTCTTTAAAAACTTCTGATGCATAATTATTTAGTTCATTTAAACGAACATCTGCATGATGAGAAAATCGATAACTTTGCGTTAAAGAGCCAAATGGTTTTAATAAAAAACCTTTCATTAAATCGTAACTTTCTTGATCGAAACGAATTAATTCTTCAGAAAAAACATTACTTCCGCTATTAAACTTATTAGCGACTTTGTGTAAAATACATTTGGTAATTTCTGCTCTGGTTTTTTTAATCATCATTTGAAATTTTGAGGTGTAAAAATAGTTGAAGTTTTTAAATAAATAGAACTGTTTTTAATATTTAAATGCTAAAAATTGGCAAACTAGTTTAACCCAGATTGAGCGGTTTGTTTGAGCTCTTTTTTTATGCAAAACCAAACATACTATTTACTAAATTTAAGAAACTACTTTTTAAAACTATAAAACGTAAAAAGAATTTCTGCATAAAAAAAAGCGAGTAGCGAAAGCTGGAAATAGCTTCTGAAAAAAAATTATAAATCTAATTTTATTTGTTCTGGCAAGAGTTTAAAGGTTTTTCTATGATATTTTGTTGCACCAAATTCTCGAATTCCATTTCTGTGTTCTTTGGTTGGATATCCTTTATTTTTCGCCCAATTATACATTGGAAATTCTTGATGAATTTTTTCCATATATTCATCTCTATATGTTTTTGCTAAAACAGAAGCTGCTGCAATACTTAGGTATTTTGCATCGCCTTTTACTATAGTTTCGTGAGGAATATCTTTATAATCCCTAAATTTATTACCATCTACAATAATAAATTCTGGAGTTATTTTTAAAGCATCTATAGAACGATGCATTCCTGTAATTGAGGCTTGTAAAACGTTAATTTGATCTACTTCTTCTTGCCAAACAAAAGAAACCCCAAAAGCAATGGCATTTTCTTCTATAAAAGGTCTTAGTTCTTCTCTTCTTTTTTCTGATAATTGCTTTGAATCATTTAAAAAAGGGTGCGTAAAATCTTTGGGTAAAATAACTGCAGCTGCTACTACAGGCCCTGATAAACAGCCTCTACCTGCTTCATCTGTACCTGCTTCTAAAGAAAAATTACTATAATTAGATGCTAACATTATACAAAGAAAGTAAATCTTTTTGTTTTAGATTGATGATCCCTTAGAAAAGACATTTTATAATTAACAATTTTCAAGATAATTATTAACGATTATTTTCGTTTTATTATTTTACATTTGCCTTTGTAGAAATCTACTATGTATAAACAAATAGCATTCTTTTTAATTCTATCTTTTATAGGGATACAAACTATATTTTCTCAAAGAATTACTGGGCAAGGTGATATAGAAACTTTATCTGGAATTAGAAATGATTCTTTAAGAAATTCTGGAGAAATTAACGTAAAATTATCTGGAAAAACAAAATATACAGACTATAAAATCTTTTCACACAAAAGAGACACAACCTATATAGATACTACCCTTACATTAAAAAAAGAATATACATTTAATTATTTACGAAAAGATAATTTCGAACTTTTGCCTTTTCATAATCAAGGGCAAACTTTTAATAATTTAGGCTACAGTTTTAATGATTTACATATTTTACCCGATTTTGGTTTTACTGCTAAACAGGTTAGTTATTTAGATGTAGAAGATATTAAATATTATGAAGTACCCACACCAACCACAGAAATTTTATATAGAACTGGCTTACAACAAGGGCAAGTTTTAGATGCTTTATTCAGTTTTAATTTCTCAAGAAGGTTAAATGTATCTTTTTCTTACAAAGGTTTGCGTTCTTTGGGTGCTTACAGAAGATCTTTAGTTAGTAATGGTAATTTTAGAGGTAGTTTTCATTACAGAACTAAAGAAAACCAATATGAAATTCGTGGTCATTTAACCACACAAGATTTCTTTCATCAAGAAAGTGGTGGCTTAGATGCAAATGCTTTGAGTAATTTTATTTCTGATGATGTCAACTTTCAAAATAGAGCACGTTTAGACGTTAATTTAACAGATGCAGAAAATCAGTTTGATGCTACAAGAGTTTATGTAGAACACAGTTACAAACTTTTATCTAGTAAAGACAGCACAAATGCGAAAGATTTTTCTAATTTAAAATTAGGTCACGTTCTTACAAATGAAACAAAAACTTATAATTTTACGCAACCTAGCAACTCTGTTATATTTGGATCTGCAAATGATTCTGGAGCAAGAAATAATAATGCAGAAAGTAAAATAACGAACAACGAAGTAAACCTAGAATTTAATTCTAAATACGTTTTGGGTAAGTTTAAAGCAAAAATGAATTTAACCAGTTATACATATGGTTATGATACTATTTTAAATAGTAACAGCACAATTAACAAATTAAAAATAGAAGGAAATGCCATTTCTATTGGTGCAGATTGGAATGCTAAAATTAAAAACTTTCAACTAAATGCAACAGGAAATTTAACTCCTGGAAGCAGTAGACTTTCTGGAAACTTTTTAAAAGGTGAAGCAGTTTATGAAAAAGACAGCATTTTTTCTGTAAAAGGAAGTTTACTAATTAGTTCTAAATCGCCAAACTTTAATACACTTTTACACCAAAGTAAATTTGACGATTATAATTGGCAAAACAGTTTTAGTACAGTAAACACAAGAGATTTAGGTTTTGAACTACAATCTAAATGGCTAAATGGTTCTTTAAATTTCACAAATATTGATAATTACACGTATTTTGATGAAAACAGCAAACCACAACAATTTGCAGATCAAATAGCGTATTTAAAAGTAAAAGTAAACAGAGAGTTTAGGTTGGGGAAATTCGCTTTAGACAACACTATCATGTATCAAAACGTTAGTAGTGGAAGTTCTGTTTTTAGAGTCCCTGATTTTGTAACTAGAAATACGTTTTATTATACTGATTATTGGTTTAAAGGAAAACCAATGTTGGTGAATATTGGTGCTACTTTTAAGTATTTTACAAAATATAACGTAAATGCTTATGATCCTTTATTGTCTGAATTTAGAATACAAAATACAGAAGAAATTGGTTTCCCAACTGTAGATGTTTTTTTTAATGCTCAAGTTAGAAGAACTCGTTTGTATTTTAAAATTGATAATGTTACTTCTAGTTTTTCAGAGAAAAATTATTTTTCTGCTCCTGGATATCCTTATAGAGATTTTGTAATTCGTTTTGGTTTGGTTTGGAATTGGTTTATATAGCCTATCCTATCCCAAAATCCTATCCTAAATCCTTTCCAAAGAAAAGGACTTTGAGCTAGTTTCATTTAAAAAGATACATTTATGTATGTAATTTTTATTATTTGCTTCTTAATATTTATTTGGATTGGGAATCTGTATATTCTTTCATTCTGGAAATATTTTCGCGCATTTATCTATGTGAATATAATTATAGCGATATTATATTCTTGTGTTATAGTTTATGGCCCAGATTATTTTTGGAGAAAAAGTTTATTGGGATTAGATACTTATTTTGGGTTAATTTCAAGTCTTACTTTACATACAATAATTGGATTTATTTTTGCTCTATACAAAGGATTCAAACTAAAAAATGATGAAAAATCAACTAAAAAATAATTGGAAACTTTTTTTGATTGCGAGTTTAACTTTAGGTTTAGCTCCTTTTAATCCACCTCATATTTTAGGAAAATTACAATGGATTTTTGGTGGAAATGCTTTTTCTAGTAAAAATGCAATGCAAGCTCAAGATTGGTTTGATGTTTTTTTACATGGAACTCCTTGGGTTTTATTAATGATTTCTGGGATTTTAAATATTTCTAGAAAGAAATAACTACATATTTTCAACAATCTCAAACTCCATTTCTGGTAAAAATCTTCCTTTAATAGAACTTTCTCTTTGTGCAATTACTTTAAAACCGTGTTTTGTATAAAATGTTTCTGCATTTGGGTCTGACAGCACATTTAAAATTGCAGAACTTCCTCCAATACAGTAATTTTTTGCGTGGTTTAATAATTTTGTTCCTATTCCTTGTTTTAT
>JBGCFX010000013.1:0-11775 GCA_045110395.1 Polaribacter sp. | reverse complement strand
ACTTAACTTAATTGACGATTTAACAGAAACTCGTGGAAACTCAAACAGAGAATGTATGGCTCAAGGAGGAGCAAATATAATTACAGGTTTGTTTGGAGGAATGGGTGGTTGTGCAATGATTGGACAATCTATCATTAATATAAAAGGTGGTGGACGTGGACGTTTATCTGGCTTAACAGCTGCTATTTTCTTATTAATGTTTATCCTTTTTGCCTCTTCTTACATTGAGCAAGTACCTATTGCTGCTTTGGTTGGTGTTATGTTTATGGTGGTTATTGGCACATTTGCTTGGTCTAGTTTTAGAATTATGAATAAAATACCAAAAACCGATTTATTTGTGTTGATTTTAGTTTCTGCCTTAACTGTAATTTTCGATTTAGCAATTGCTGTTATTTCTGGAGTTATTGTTTCTGCCTTAGTTTTTGCTTGGGAAAGTGCTAGAAGAATTAGAGCAAGAAAACGTATTAGAAAAGATGGTACTAAAGTGTATGAAATTTGGGGACCGCTTTTCTTTGGAAGTATTACCGCTTTTAATGATAAATTTGATGTTAAAAATGACCCTGAAAAAGTAGAAATTGATTTTGTAGAAGCTCGTATTTCTGATCATTCTGCAATTGAAGCTATTTTTGCTTTGGTAGAAAAATACCAAGCTGCAAACAAGAAAATTGTATTAAAGCATTTGTCTGAAGACTGTAAATTATTGCTATATAAATCTAGCCCAATTTTTACTGATATTATCGAAGAAGATATTGATGACCCACGTTATCATTTAGCTGCAAATCCTGAGGATTTTCCAAAACCTTTGGGTGAGTATAAGTTTTAGTTGAATTAAAATAAATCTAATCTAACTTTAGCAACTTTCTCAATAGATTCTATAATTTCTGGTCTAGATTGCACCAGTTTTTTAAGATCGTAAGTGGTTAGCTCTAACATTTCGCATCTTCTGTTAGCTATTACTGTTGCTGTTCTTTTAATGTCTTTTAGCAACGCTATTTCACCAAAAAAATCTCCTTGTTTTAAAACTATTGGTTCTTCTGTATCTTTTAAAATTACATTTACATCACCTTCTAAAATAAAATACATAGCTTCTCCTATGTCTCCTTTTTTAATGATTACTTCGTTTTTGGTGAATCTTTTTATCATTAAAAGTCTTGCAATTTCTGAAACTGTGCCTTTATCTAATTCAGAAAAAATTGGCACTTTTGCAACTAAATTCCAACTGGTTACGTATTTTACTCTTGCTAATTCTTGGGCGAAACCGTTTGCTAAAATACCAGCTGGTAAAGCAAACATTCCTAAACCAATTACAGAAGCCAAAGCACCAATTGATTTTCCTAAAACTGTAACTGGCACAACATCTCCATAACCAACTGTTGCCAAAGTTACAATTGCCCACCACATAGATTCTAAAATGCTTGAAAACCCATTAGGATTTACATCTTTTTCTATAAAATATAAAATTGTTGATATAAAAAAAGTAAGTAAAAACATTAAATATAAAGAAGCTAATAAAGATTTTCTTTCACTAATAATTACATCTTTAAAAATACTTAAAGCGTCTGAAAATCTTGCAATTTTTAAGAAAGCTGCAATTCCGAAAGAATATTTTAAAACATCTGAATTTTCGAAATGCACAAACGATAAAATAAGTGGTAAACAAGCGACTAAATCTACAATACCTTCAAAAGATTTTAAGTATTTAAAAACGTGTTTTAACTTTATGGCTTCTAATAAATGTAATAAATAATCTACTGTCAATAACCCAAAAAGAAAACGTTCTAATAATAAGGTGTTAGAAATAATTCTATTTCCTTCTTTTTCGCTTTCTATAGCAATTAGAAGTGTTGCAGCTATAGTAACGAGTATTATTGTATACTTATATAATGATGTTGTCTTTACTTTTGTAAAAAAGGTTATCATACTACAAATGTAATTATAAATTGATTTTTAATGGTGATTTGTATTAAAATTCAACTTAAAACAAAATACAAACAGGACTTGGTGCAGAAATTTCACTAACAAAAGTTAACAACCCAGTTTTAGCATCTCTTTTAAAAGATATAATATTGTCTGTGTCTTGGTTGGCAACTACTAAAAAGTTTTCTTTTGGTGATAAAGAAAAATTACGAGGATGTTTTCCTAAAACAGCTTCATAACCAACAATTTCTAAACTTCCGTTTTTGGGGTTTACTTCATAAATAACTATAGATTCGTGTCCACGATTTGAAGCGTATAAAAATTTACCATCTTTGGTAATATGAATGTCTGCAGCTTTGCTAAATTCTGTAAACTCTTCAGGTAAAGTTGAAATTGAAAAATCTACATAATAGGTATCTTCTTTTTCTTTAATTAAAGAAACTGTATTATTAAGTTCATTTAAAACATAAATCCATTTCTTGTTTGGATGAAAAGTTAAATGTCTTGGTCCTGCACCATAAGCCATTTTTAATGTTTTTTGATCAGTAAAAACAAGTTGATTATTCGTTTTATCAATTTTAGAAAACCATAATTGATTTGTACCTAAATCTACAGAAATTACTTCTTTTTTTGCAGGATGAAACCAAGCTGAATGTGCATGTGGTGCTTTTTGCCTATTGGTTGTGCCTTTCCCTGAATGTTGCTGTACATTTAATAAAGTTGATAATTTTCCTTGATTGTCAGCTTTTAACAAACCTACACTTCCTCCTCCATAGTTTGCTGCAAGAATATAATTATCATCATTTATAGCTACAAAACAAGGACCTGAACCACCACTTTCTTCTTTACTAATTTCTACTAAAGAATCTTTTTCAATTTTAAAAGATTTGATAAAACCTGTTCCGTTTTTGTTTGTTTCACCTACAGAAAAAAGAGTTTTATGATCTTTTGTTTTTGCTAAAAAAGTAGGGTTTATAGTTTCTGCAACCAAACCAATTTTAGTAAGTTTACCTGTATCAGAAATTTGATATTCGTAAATTCCTTTTGAGTCTTTTTTTGTGTAAGTCCCAACATAAAAAGATGTGTTTTTTATTGCTTTTTTATCCATATTGGTTTTACATCCTAAGAAGAAAAAAATAGATCCAAAAATTAGTAGTTGTTTTATCATTTAAAATATTTTAAAAACCGGCAATCTTAAATGTGCTGGTTCATAATTAGGAGATTTTTTATAAATAAAATTTAATTGAGCTCTAGGATTTTCTGCAAACTCTTTATCATTTTTCATCTTTTCTTCAAAATCTTTTTTTATTAATGGGTTTTTAGCCAAAAACTCTTCTGCAACATCCTCAAAAACATAACCAGAATAACCTTCTTTTTGTTGTAAAATAGTGTCGAAAAAATTCCAATTAAAGAAGGAATCTGTTGCTGCTGCTTCTAGGGTTTCTAACAAGTAACGAACTCCATTTTGATTCGTAGAAATATAAATATCTCCTTTTCTAAAATGCACTTCTTTAGTCGATTTTTTAATTGATGTATTGTAATGTAAATAATGACCTTCGTAAGCACTATTTCTTGTTTTGTAATCTGCAATATGATTTACTTCAATAGAAATAATAGTGTCTTTTTTAAAGCGTTTAAATTCTATTTTATTATTTTTTAATCGCTCTATAACTTTATGCCAACCTTGCTGTAAAACATAGGCTTTTGGTATGTTAACTTGTTTAGTTGGTAAAAAATTATTGTAATATTTTGTTGGTTTTATAAACGGTTTTTTATCATCATAAAACAAACGTTTTCCTGAGGTTACTTTGCTTTCTATAAGTTCTGCTTCATAGCCCTTAAACTGCAACTCTGTTGGATTTTCTCTATCTACTTTATAAGCAATTGGGTATGTTTTTTTAGCTAATAACTCATCAACAGCATTTGCTCTTAATTCTTTTATTTCTTTTGAGTTTTCTTCTGTGAAATCTAATACAGAAAATAGTAATTCATACGTTTGTTCTACTCTAATTTTATAGGGTTTTAACATATGTGTTTCTACCATTAAACCCAAGGTATGAAATAGAGTTGTATAGCCTGTAGAATATCTTGGCGAATCGAAAAACTGAGAAAAACCTGCTTCTGGTGTATTGCCCCAAACATTTACATAAGGTGTAATATCTATATTTTTTTCTTGTAATGATTGTTCTAAACTTGGTCGTATTTTGTGCTCTAAAAAAGCACCTAAATTACCTCCTAATTTGTTATGTTGTGTAAATAAATGTGTAATTGCATATTGATAATCTGCACCATTACTCACATGATTATCAATAAAAACATCAGGATTTACTGTATGAAAAATTTCTGCAAAAGCAGCCGCATTTTTGGTGTCTTGTTTGATAAAATCTCGATTCAAATCAAAATTTCTAGCATTGCCTCTAAAACCATACGCTTTTGGTCCATTTTGATTCGCTCTTGTATGCGAATTTCTATTTAAAGAACCCCCAATATTATACACAGGAATTACGCAAATAATAGAATTTTTATATTTTTCTTTTAGAGAATCATTTTGAACAATATCTCTGATTAATAACATAGAAGCGTCTATTCCATCTGATTCTCCTGGATGAATTCCGTTATTAATTAAGGTTTTATTTTTTGTAGATTTTTTAATTTCATCTACATTATAAATTTCTTCTTGACTGTAAACAACTAAATGTAAAGGTTCTCCTGAATCTGTTTGTCCAAAAGAAAACAGAGAAACTCCAGAATAGGTTTCTGATATATCTTTGTAATAAGAAATAACATCTTTGTATTCTGGGGTTTCTGTTCCTTTTGTTTTCTCGAAAAGCGTTGTAAAATCTTTTTTTGTTTCAGAATCTTTGCTACAGCCTATTATTGCTATAAAAACAAGAAATACAACAATTTTTAGCTTCATTACCTTTTAAATCTTAAATCTAGAGAATATAAAGAACTAACAGGTTGACCTCTTTTTTTAGCAGGTACCCAACCTTCCATTTCTGTAAGTATTTTTTTAACTTCTGAATTGTAGTCTGCAGTGAATCCTTTTACAACATTTATGTTTTTAAGTACTCCTTTTTCTGTAACTGAAAAGTTTACGATTAAATCTCCATCTATTCCACCAGATGTTCTGCTCAATTTTTTATCAATATATTTTCTAACAGCTCTATTATCTTTTCTTTTGTAATAAGTTGGTGTGTTTAGTTCTTTATAAGTAAAACTCTTTCCACTACTATCCCAACTTGTACCTTTAGATAGTTTTCCTTTTTTGTAGGTTTCTTCATACTTCTTAGTTTTCCCATCAAAAGCCGTCCAAAGTTCGTTTTTTAAACCATCTTTATAACTGCCTTTAACAACTTTACCAGCTTCATCTTTATATTGTACAAAACCATTTCCATTTGTAACTGTTTGTCTACCTTTTTCATCCCAAAAATTTGTAACTAAATTTTCTGTTTTATCGTTAAAAAAAGTTTCTGTAGACATTTTTTCTTCAGATTTCTTTTCTCCATTTTCATAAAAATACGTCCAAATACCATTATCTTTTTTACCATTTACGGTATTTCCTTCTGAGGCTTTATTTCCGTTTTTGTAATAAGAAATAAAATTACCATTAGATTTTAATACCTGTAAACCATTTGTTGTAAATTTAGAATCTAAAACATACTTATTTTCTTTACTAGAGTTGTCTATTGTATATTTATCTACCTTAAAAACATTATTATTTTCTCCTACATTGGTTTCTTTAATAATAACTAAAGTATTTGTTTTTAAGAAAGTTACTCTGTTATTTGCGTAAAATAAGGTGTCTCCCACTTTATAAAAAGAGGCCTGAGAAAAACCAAGACTAGACATTAACATAATTGCAATTGCAATACTAAATTTTTTCATTTTTTTGATATTCTGATTATTGTTATTTACTGATATTTATTGTTTTTTACTCTAACTGTTTTTGGAACTAATTTTGTGTAATCACCATCATTTCTAATCACTTCTCTAACTATAGATGATGATATGTAAGAAGTGCTTGCTGCTGTTAAAAGAAAAACGGTTTCTATGGGAGCTAAATCTCTGTTAGTGTGTGCAATTGCTTTTTCGAACTCGAAATCTGCTGGGTTTCTAAGCCCTCTTAATATGAATTCTACATCATTATCTTGACAAAAATCTACTGTTAATCCTTTATAAGTAGTTACTTTTATTTTAGGATTACTCAAAAAAGAATCTTCTATAAATTTTTTGCGCTCTTCTATAGAGAACATATTTTTTTTAGAAGAATTTACACCAATTGCAATAATTAATTCATCGAATAATTTTACACCACGATTTATAATATCATAATGTCCTGATGTTATAGGATCAAAAGATCCAGGAAAAATTGCTTTTTTCATATACCCTCTTCGTATTTGAAGTTTTTAATATCTATGATAAAAATAGGAAAATAACTTAAAACGATTCGTTTATTTCCTTGTTAATCTTTGTTGAGGGAATTTTCTATGGCACTATCAAATAATTCTTTTAAAGAAATACCAGCTTCTTTGGCTTGTTGAGGCAAAATACTTTCTTCAGTTAAGCCAGGAACTGTATTTATTTCTAAGAAATACGGTTCGCAATTTACTAAAATAAATTCAGAGCGCGAAAAACCAGACATATTTAAAATCGAATATACTTTTTTGGCAGCCTGCTCTACTTTTTGTTTCTCTTCTTTGGTAATTCTTGCTGGAGTTATTTCTTGTGATTTTCCTTCATATTTTGCTTCATAATCGAAAAAATCATTTTCTGTTACTATTTCTGTAATTGGCAACACTTTTGTACTTCCTTTAAATTCAATTACTCCTACAGAAACTTCTGTGCCTTCTAAAAAAGACTCAATTAAAATTTCTGAATCTTCTTTATATGCTTTTTCTATAGCTGGTAAAATTTCTTCTTTAGTATGCGCTTTAGAAATACCATAGCTAGAACCTGCATTGTTAGGTTTTATAAAGCAAGGCAAACCTACTTTTTCTATAATTTTATCTACATAAATTTCATTTCCTTTATTTAAGTAAACAGATACTGCAGTTTTAATTCCATATTCTTTTACAACACTTAAAGTATCTCTTTTATTAAAAGTTAGTGCCATTTGATAAAATGGAGCAGATGTATGTTTTAATCCTATTAAATTAAAGTACCCTAATAAAATTCCGTTTTCTCCTGGAGCACCATGAATTGCATTAAAAACGCAGTCGAAGGTGATTTTTTTATCACCAAAAATAAAAGAAAAATCATTTTTATTGATTGGATATTCTTTATCATTGTCATCTAAAACCACCCATTTTTCTTTTAAAATGTGTACTCTAAAAGGGTTGTATTTTTCTTTATCTAAATGATTGTAAACTACATTTCCGCTTTTAAGAGAAATATGAATTTCGGATGAATAACCACCCATAACTATAGCTATGTTCTTCTTCATAGATTTTTAAATAATAAAACAAATTTATCAAAATAATAATAGAAAAAGCAACGTTTAGTTTTTATATCTTTGTAAGTAACAAAAATCGAAAAATGAGTGTATTACAGTTTCTAAAAAGTAAGTCTTTTTTTATTCAAATTGCCATTGCAATTGTTGGTTTATTGGTCTTTATTTTTGTTTTAAAATATTGGTTAGGAGTTACAACCAATCACAATCAAAAAATACAAGTTCCAGATTTACATAGAATGTCTTTAACTGACGTAGATAAGCAATTAAAAGAACTCGATTTAAGCTTTATTGTTATTGATAGTGCAAGTTACAACCCAGATTATCCTAAAAAATCTGTGATAGAACAAAGCCCTGAAGCTGGCGATTTTGTAAAAGAAAAACGTAAAATATATTTAACTTTAAACCCATCTAAATACAGAGATATTACCATTCCAGATTTGAATGGAAAAACAAAAAGACAAGCAACTTCTCAATTACGTGCTAAAGGCTTAAATGTGGGCACAAAATTTACTTATGTAAACGATATTGGTAAAGATGTGGTTCGTGGTTTACGTTTTAATGGTAAAATTTTAAACCCTGGTGATAAACTGCCACTAAACTCAATTATAGACTTGGTTTTAGGTGATGGTAGAGGAAATTAATTCAGTATTCAGTATTAAAAAATGAAAATTTTAAAAGTTAAAAACTTAATTTTTTGAATTTTGAATTTAAAATTTTGAACTTTTATAAATGCAAGAAAATAAACTCAAAGATATAGAAAGTGATGATTTATATGAACATCACAGGTTTACAGCTAGTGAAGGTCAAGAACCTTTAAGAGTAGATAAATTCTTGATGAATTTTGTAGAAAATGCAACTAGGAATAAGATTCAACTTGCTGCTAAAGCAGGCAATGTTTTGGTAAATGACGTTGTTGTAAAATCTAACTACAAAGTAAAGCCAAATGATATTGTTAGAGTTGTTTTAGCATATCCACCAGCAGAAAACTTGTTGGTTGCAGAAGATATTCCTTTAGACATTATTTATGAAGATGATACTGTAATTGTGGTTAACAAACCAGCAGGAATGGTTGTGCATCCAGGTCATGGGAATTATTCTGGTACTTTGGTAAATGGTTTAATTCATCATATAGAAAATTTACCTACAAATTCTAATGAAAGACCAGGTTTGGTGCATAGAATTGACAAAGATACAAGTGGATTATTAGTGGTTGCAAAAACCGAATTTGCAATGGCACATTTATCGAAACAATTTTTTGATAGAACTACAGAACGTTTATATTATGCTTTGGTTTGGGGAAATATTGAAGAAGATGAAGGTAGAATTGAAGGTAATATTGGACGTAGTTTAAAAAACAGGTTGCAAATGGCAGTTTTTCCTGATGGCGATTTTGGGAAACACGCAGTCACTCATTATAAAGTTTTAGAACGTTTAACGTATGTAACTTTGGTACAATGTAAATTAGAAACTGGAAGAACACACCAGATTAGAGCTCATTTTAAGCATATAAATCATACACTTTTTAATGATGAAAGATATGGAGGAGATGATATTTTAAAAGGGACTACTTTTACCAAATACAAGCAATTTGTACACAATTGTTTTAAAGTTTTACCAAGACAAGCTTTACATGCAAAAACCTTAGGTTTTATGCACCCAAAAACTGGTGAGTTTATGAGATTTAACTCTGAAGTACCAAAAGATATTACACATTGTTTAGAAAAATGGAGAACCTATTCTGAGAATTCTAAAGATGTTGAATTGGATTCATAAATTATTAACAAAAACTATTTTAAAGCACTCAAAATTTGAATTAGAAAACAGGTTAAAGACATTTTTTTTGCTACGTCTGCTTATATAAAAACAAGACTTTTCTCTTATTTCTTTTATAATGCCCATCATTTTGAAAACTACAATATTTTAATAATTACTTTCAAAGTATTTCATTTTCTATTTGTTATATTTGGATGTTGTAAGTAGTTCTTTATTCCATATTATAATTTCCTTTCGCCCATTTTATTGTCGGTTCAATCCATTCTTTTAAAGGTTTGAATAAAAATCCGTGTCCCATTTTTGTATTCAATTCGATTTCTTTAAAATGTTTGATTTCGCAAGTGGAAGTTTTTTTTCGTTCCAATGCTGAAACTCCAAAAGGATCGGATTTTTCATAAATTGTTAAAATGTTTCCACAATAATTAATTTCAGGTATGTTTTGAATGTCATTATTTCTAAAACTTGCAATAAATACAAAATTTAAATTCGGATTATTTGCCAAAGTCGAAACATATTGAGCAATATATCCGCCTTTTGAAGTTCCAACAACCGTTATTTTTTTAGGTTCAGCTCCGTTTTTTATTAAACTGTCAATTTTGTTAACAATTCCAATAGCGTATTCTCTTGCATTAACATTTCCAATTCGCTTTTCACTAATTACTTTAAATCCACTTTTTTCAAATTCGGATAAAATTTCTTTGTATTCTGTTCTTCCAAATTCAGGATGAGATTCATCCAATTCGTGCTCTTCTAAAAATCGATTGTGAAGAAAAAAGATGAAATTGTCATCCTTTTCTTTTACGTAGGAAAAGATTGTAGAGCAAAATAAAATCAAAATTAATAGACTTGTTTTCATTTAATTCTCTTTGAAAAGTTCTATTGTATAATCTAAAAGTTCCATTCCACCACTTTTTCCGTGACCTGGAATCACAATTTCTATTTCAGGTATTTCTATTTTTATTTTCTCAACAGTTTTTGGCCAATTTGCGGTGTTTGCATCTTTAAGATTTCCTTTTGGTGCATTTAACTTTTTTATCAAACATCCTCCAAACATAGTTTTCTCACTTGGAACATAGCCAACTATATTATCTTTAGTGTGACCTTGTCCAAAAAACTTCGCATATACCAATTCATCTCCAATATTAAACTCAATTTTTTCGTCAAAGTTATTTTGAGGTAAAATTTGGTTATCTTCTTTAGCGAGTTGAATAGTTTTATTAGTAGCATAAGATTTAATATCTTTTGAATGGACTACTTCTAAACCACCTAAACAGTCAATATGAAAATGAGTGACAATTACTGCTTTAATATCCTTTTTTCCAATCCAATTTAATAATTCGTTTGTTGCATTATTATTTGTTGGTGTATCAAAAATTATGGCTTCATTTCCTTTGATGTAAACCATTCCATTGCAAGGATATTTACCGTAACTTTTGGTGTCTAAATAAGAAGTATGCATAAAAGTGTTTTCATTAACTCTTTCGACTTTTAATAATTCCGATTCATAATTTTCATATACTTGTTTATTCGGTTTACAACTGATTAAAATGAAAGTGATTAATGTTATTTGTAGTATGTTCTTCATAATTGTGGGCAACTCGTTACACAGTAAATTTTATCAAGTAAATATAACTTGATATTATAATTTTCAGATACTGTTATCTTGTAAATATAATTTATTTAAATAATACTTAAAAGTAAAAAATCTAACAACAACCAGATTTAGGATCGCAACAATAACTAACTGCTTGTGCAACTTTTATTATTGGTTTAGGAATTCCGCAAGCATCTAAAGCTAAACAAGCAGTAACTTTAGACGTTAGCAAAAAGTTTTTTCCATCAAAATCTAAGTTGTATTTACCAATGGTTTCTTTTCCTTGATATTCTACTTCAATTTCTAAATCATCAAAAGAAAACATCTTTTCAGACAATTCTATAATTTTTATTAATTTCTCTGGGTGCAATCTGTGGTTGTAATCGTTTTCTTCCCAAAGTTGAAAATTAATCACAGTTTCACTTCTTACTTTACCTCCACAATCTATAAAATCTTTGGTTATTTTACCAACTTCTGTCACGTGAAAATGGCTTGCTACCAATTCTCCATTTGGTAACTGAAATGCTATTTGTTCTAAATTTTGTAAATGCTTCTTAATTTCTGATAGTTTCATAATTTTGTTGTTTTTTTGACACTGATTTCACAGATTTGCACTGATAATTGCGAAAAAGCTAACTATCTATTGAAATCTGAATTGTATTTATTTTCTCTGCTCTTTCTTCTTTTCTCTTTTCTCTATTTTCCTTGTTTCTCTCTTTTTCAACAACAGCTTCCTGTTGAGCTTTTATTTAAAAATTTTCCTAACAAGTTTGTTATTTGTTCCCAATTTTTATCATCAATACAATAACATACACTTGTACCTTCTATTTTTCCTTTAATGATTCCCACATTTTTTAATTCTTTTAAATGCTGAGAAATTGTTGGTTGTGCCAACCCAATTTCATTTACCAAATCTTTACAAACGCAAGATTTTAGTTTGATTAAAAACTCTAAAATGGCAATTCTTGCAGGATGTCCTAACACTTTTGCAATGGCTGCGATTTTATTTTGCTCTTCTGTAAATATTTCTGACTTC
>JBGCFX010000012.1:0-13818 GCA_045110395.1 Polaribacter sp. | reverse complement strand
TTACGTCTCGATAACGTTCTCCACCTGAAGAATTTTGCTGCACAAAAGCATCCATATAAATTTTATTTACATTAAAAATGGGCTTTTGATTTTTAATTTCATCCGAAATTGTTTCTATACCTTGTTGCAGAATTTCTTCTCCAGATTCATCTATATCATCTGCTAACATTGTAATTGTGTTTCGCCAATCTCCAATACTACTTTTGCTGTAATAGGATAAAATTTTATCAACTACGTCTTTTGCCTGAGAAACTGTAGAAACAGGAATTCTACTTGAAGCAACATCTATAGTATGACTGCTAAGCATTGTACCTTCATTGGGTTCTAGCATCACATAAAAATCGTCAGTAACATAAGATGAAGCTAAATTAAAACTGTTGACTGCTAATTTTACTGGCACTATATTATTATTTCCTGTAATTCTATCTTTATAGTCATAAGAAGCATCCCCAAAAAAGCAAATATATTTTAGTTTTTTATCTGGTGATGAATTTGTGTTGTATACGTGTTTTACAAAATCTCTAATCCCTGTAATATCTTTAGAACCAGAAGAAAACTCATTATAAATATCGGATAACATTACCACTTTTGTGGTTAAATTTGAGTTTGTTTGATGATAATTTGCTAATCTTTGAGCTTGGTCAGATAATTCTGGAATGGTTACAATTAAGTAGTTTACATCTTGCAATGCGTGTAAATTTTGGTTGACAACTTTCGCATCTTGAATCGTTTTTGGTATATAAAAATCTGTTTGCCCAATAACTATATATTCTTTTAAACTTGCGCCTACATCTTTAAAAGAAAAGTTTGATCCAGTACCTTGATTAGTAATCACTTTTGGATTTATAAAATCAGACACATCCCAAACCTGAGAAATACTATTTGCATTTCTTATTTGATATTCTATAGCCCCAGTTGCATCAAACTGCTCAAAACTTCTAAAAGAAAACTGATTACCATCTGCAATCAATTCTTTTTTACCTATAATTTCTATATAATCTAAAAAGGTATTTGCAGACGGGTTTCCACCATTATCATATTCTAAACTTAAAGTTATTTTATTTGATGTGTTAGATATTTTATCAATCCTTTCTGATGTTGTTGCTTTTGTTAAAGAACCTGAGTTGACTCCGAAAAAATTTAAACTATAAATATCTTGATTATTGACTTTAACCTTTAAAACAGAAGAAACAACTGAGTTAGAAACCCCTCTAACTCTTACATAGATGTCTTCGCCAGCAACCGCATTCGAGAATGGAATTGTAAAATCTTGTTTATTTTCTATATTCAAATCTGTGTTGTAAAACCATTGAGTACCTGCTGCAATTAAATTTCTTTCGTCTTTTTCTATAAAAGTATAATCATCAAAAGTTGTAATTAAGTTTGCTGCTAATGTTGTAATTGGTGATGAAGATTGTATTCTTTTACCATCATCATTATCAACTTTAATAAAATAATACGCTTCATCAGAATAAATATTTTGCCTATGTCTTGCCGTTTTTAGAGGTGCATTTACTTCCCAATCATGAGGTCCTTTTGCGTAAAACAAGATAAAATCGTTGTTATCAAAGACACCATCAACTTCTCCTTCTATATAAATGGCATTTTCTTGCAAATCATCATACCTAAAATCGCTATTTAGTTCTGGCAATAATTGCCCTCCATTACCATAAATGTGTATTTTCTTTGGATTCAAATTATTGGTAGAAACACCTATTTGTTGCAAAAGATTTTTATCTATCTTAAAAACCCCTGTTGTGTCTACAGAAAACTTAAACCAATCTCCATCTGCAAGAACAGAAGTTGTAACTTGCCCTATAAATTGATGCGATAAAATGCCAAAAAAAAGCAGTAATAAATGTTTTTTCATAATTGTATTCAAATAACGCAAATAATTTATAGATATTTTAGTAGTTGTGTAGATAAATTATACTAAATTTAATTTGTAATCGTTTGAATACATATAATCAAAAAAATGATGCGTTAAAATTAGCAATTTCTTTGCTTAAAAGCATATTTATTGTAAATTGCATCGCTATAATAAAAACCCTAATATTTTTCTTTTAGAGAATGAAAAACATATTAAAAATTTCTTTTGTTGTTTTAACAGCATTAATTGTAACTAGTTGTAGTAGATCTTCTGCTGGTAAATCTAAGTTAACAGGTTTAGAATTTAACAACCCAAAAAACGGTAATTACATAAGAGGTAATTCTTTTGAAGGACAAGAACCTCCTTTAGGTATGGTAGCCATAGAAGGAGGCTCTTTTACAATGGGTCAGGTTCAAGACGATGTTATGTTTGATTGGAATACAACACCAAAAAAACTACATGTTCGTTCTTTTTTTATGGATGAGACAGAAGTAACCAATTCAGAATATTTCTTATATGTACAATATATTAAAGATGTATTTCCACCCTCAGAAGAAAAATACAAACATATATACAGTTCTGTTTTACCAGATACTTTAGTTTGGAGAAAAAGCTTAGGAAATACAGATATACTTACAGAAAATTATTTAAGACACCCTGCCTATGCAGATTATCCTGTTGTTGGTGTTAGCTGGATACAAGCAAATCAGTACTGTAAATGGAGAACAGATGCTGTAAATCTAAAAAGATTAATAGATAAAGGATACATTAAGAATATTTTAGCAATGGATACTATCAGAAATTATTTTGATACTGAAGTATTCTTAGCTGATGATTCTAAACTTTTTGACGGAGATACAACCATTTACAGAAGGGGTATTAGAACCAGAGGTGCAGTTAGAAAAGATAAAAACGCATTTCAAGGTCGAAAAATAACCAGAGCTGATGGTGTAATTGGCCCTAAGTTTAGATTGCCAACTGAAGCTGAATGGGAATTTGCTGCAAAAGCAATTGTAGAAAACAGAGAATATAATAATGTTAGAGGTCGAAAAAAATATGCTTGGAATGGTAAGTATACAAGAGAAAAAAATAAACGTTTTAGAGGAGATCAATTAGCAAACTTTAAGCAAGGTAAAGGTGAATATAGTGGTTTACCTGGTTGGAGTTCTGATGGTTCTGATATACCAATTAGAGTAAAATCATATCCACCAAACTCTTTTGGTTTGTATGATATGTCTGGTAATGTTGCAGAATGGGTTGCAGATGTTTATAGACCAATTATAGATAATGAAGCAAATGATTTCAATTATTTTAGAGGTAATGTTTTTACCAAAAAAATGATTGATGAAAATGGTAATGTTGTTATTGCTGATGGTTCTGCAGGAGCTGAAATAGAATATGATACTTTACCTAATGGAAAAATTATACCTAAACAATTACCAGGAAGTATTAAATACATTCCTATTACAAAAAATGATGTAACTCTTAGAAGAAATTTTACAGTATCTGATAATAGAAGTATTAACGATGGTGATTTGAATTCATCTAGATATTATGATGATGAAGATCAATTTAATTCTAAGCCTAGTATGTATAACTCTCCTAGAAGACCAACTATACAATATGATTCTATTTCTGGAAGAAGATTAGTTGTTAACGATTCTAAAAAGAGAACTACTTTAATAAGTGACCAATCTAGAGTTTACAAAGGTGGTTCTTGGTCTGACAGAGAATATTGGTTAGACCCAGCTCAAAGAAGATATTTACCAGAATATATGGCAACAAACTATATAGGTTTTAGATGTGTTTCTGACAAAGTTGGACCAATGACATACAAAAAGAGAACTGCTAGAAATACTCGTAGATAATAAAGAAACTAAAAAATATTATAAAACCTCATTGTTAAATCAATGAGGTTTTTTTATCTTTAAAGAATGAAGATTGAAGAAATTTACTCTCTGTATAAAAAACAATTCTTAGTAGATACAGATACTAGAAATATTAGAAAAAATACACTTTTTTTTGCCTTAAAAGGTGATAATTTTAACGGTAATGAATATGCAGAAAAAGCTTTAGAACTAGGTGCCAAATATACAATTATAGACGAATCTAAATATAAAAAAAGTGACCATTTTATATTAGTTGATGATGTACTTACTACACTTCAAAAATTAGCAAACTATCATAGAAAACAATTAAGCATACCAATTATTGGTTTAACTGGTAGTAATGGCAAAACCACTACTAAAGAATTAATTAATAGTGTTTTATCCGAAAAATTTAAAACTACTGCTACAAAAGGAAATTTAAACAATCATATTGGAGTGCCTCTTACCCTACTTTCTATAACCTTAGATACAGAAATTGCAATTATAGAAATGGGGGCTAATCATCAAAAAGAAATTGAATTTTTATCTTCTATTTGCGAACCTGATTTTGGGTATATTACTAATTTTGGAAAAGCCCACTTAGAAGGTTTTGGAGGAATTGAAGGTGTCATAAAAGGTAAAAGTGAGCTTTATACATATATTCAAAAAAACAATAAGACCGTTTTTGTAAATCCACAAGATGCTTTACAAGTTGATAAAACAAAAGATTGTACAACTGTATTTTTCGATACATCAATCAAATATTTAGAAGTGAATCCTTTTGTAAAACTATCTTATAAAAACACAGAAATACAAAGTAATTTAATAGGTAAATACAATTATGATAATATTGCAGCAGCTATAACTATAGGAACACATTTTAAGATTAAACTGGATAAAGTTAAAAATGCAATAGAGAGTTATTTACCTACAAATAATCGTTCTCAAATTATAAAAAAGGTTGGAAACACAATTGTTTTAGATGCGTATAATGCAAACCCAACAAGCATGAAAGCTGCGCTTGAAAACTTTTCTTTGCTAAAAGAAAATAACAAAACTGTTATTTTAGGTGATATGTTTGAATTAGGTGAAAGTAGTAAAATAGAACATCAAGGAATTGTGAATTTAGTTCATCAATTAAAAATTGATACTACTTTTCTAGTTGGAGAGCTTTTTTACCAAACAGAAACATCGTACAAGAAGTTTAAAAGTTATATCGATTTAGAAAATCATATTAAAAGAACACCTCTTAAACATCAATTTATATTAATTAAGGGCTCAAGAGGTATGAAATTAGAAAGAATACTAAGTTTTATTAATTAATATTATTTTTGTGATATTCTAATAAATTATCAATTGGTCTCTGAATTACATCTGTAATTTTAAGGTTATTATTTTCGGCAATATTCTCTAAGATATCTCTAAAATAATGAGCAATAGAACCAATAAAGTAAATAGGTGTATCTATTGTTTTATTATAAGGTAAAACTCTATACTTAAAGAACTTTTGAAAGCCTTTTTTAATTATTTTTTTGATGTATTTTTCCTCCTTAAAATCAAACATAAATTTTGCAAAAGAAGCCAAATACATGTTTGGGTTTGGTTCTCTATATAAATTTAGTTTGATATAGTCTGCATCTAAATTAAACTCTTCATTAAATTTTTGTGCTATATCATTTGGCATTTTTTTATAATAGAAATCTTTAATTAGTTTTTTTCCAAAATAATTACCACTAGCTTCATCCATTAAAATATAACCTAAAGAAGCGGATAGCATTTCCATTTCAGATCCATTATAATAACAACTGTTAGATCCAGTTCCTAGAATACAAACCAAAGCAGGTTGATCTTTACCAGTAGCAGAATAAACTGCTGCTAACATATCTTCTGCAATAAAAATTTTTGCGTTAATAAAAATAGACTCTAATACATCTTTTAATATCTGAACAGGTTTAGGCGTACCACAACCTGCTCCGTAAAAATGAATTTCTTTTACTTCATCCTTAATATTAATCAATTGAAACATATTAATTATTCTATTCTCTAGTTCTTCTTTAGGAACAATAGCCGGATTTAAACCAAGAGTTCTTGTTCTAAACAATTCTTCTTTATTTTTATCTATGGCAATCCAATCTGCTTTAGTAGAGCCTCCATCTGCAATTAAAATCATAATTCGTAATTTTAATCAAATATATAATAACTAAAAACAATGAGCAATAACTTATAAAACTTCAATCGTTTTCGTATAAAATTATTTTTTTGATGAATATTAAGTCATAAAATAGTCAGCTAAATTTTGTAAATTTGAAATAAACTTAATTATGATTTTTTTTAAGAAAAAAGATATTTCTCTAAAAGATTTTTTTCCTAAAGGTTTTGTAGATATACATTCTCATTTATTACCAGGAATTGATGATGGTGCCAAAGACTTGAAAGATTCTATAGCATTAATTTCAAAAATGTATTCTTACGGAATTAAAAATTTTATAACTACACCTCATGTTTTAGGCGATGTTTATCCTAATTCTTCTACTTTAATTAAAGAAAAATTAAGTGAAGTAAAAATAGAATTATCAAACAGAGGTTTAAACGATATTTCTATAAAAGCTGCAGCAGAATATATGATGGATGAGCAATTTTCTTTACTACTTGAAAAGAACGATATTTTAACTTTAAAGGATAATTACATATTGGTAGAGATGTCTTATTTTAATGCACCTCTTAATTTATATGAAATTCTTTTTGAAATTCAATTAAAAGGTTACAAACCTGTTTTAGCTCACCCTGAGCGTTATAATTTTTATCATAATGATTTTAATAATTATTATAAATTAAAAAAAACTGGTTGCCTTTTTCAACTTAACCTTTTGTCTTTAACTGAACAATATGGTAAAGGTGTTCAAAA
This sequence comes from Polaribacter sp., assembly GCA_045110395.1. GTDB lineage: Bacteria > Bacteroidota > Bacteroidia > Flavobacteriales > Flavobacteriaceae > Polaribacter. Next base: position 7,175 of record JBGCFX010000012.1, on the reverse strand, counting down.
GGTTTACTATAAATTATTAAAAGAAAATATGTACGATTTTGTAGGTACAGATACACATCATCAAAATCATTTAGAATTGCTTAAAAAGGTTGGTAACAAAAATAATTTAGAGAAAATTAAAGAGTTGATGTTTAATAATATAAAGAATTTTTATTCATAAAAATCGTATGAATTATAAAGAAACACTATTTTTTGTAGCGAAATGTTTAACAATATCTTCTAACAAAAAAAATAGAATTGAAGTAAAAAAAACTATTGAAAAAAACTCTATTGATTGGGACACAATTGTGAAAATTAGTACTTCACATTTTGTTTTTCCTGCCTTGTACCAAAATTTAAAATTTGTTAATTTTTTAAAATTTCTACCTGAAGATTTAGTTAATTATATGGAACATATTACAGAACTTAATCGAGAAAGAAATTTAGCAATCTTAGCGCAAGTAAAAGAAGTTAATAGTGAATTATTAAAACACAATATAGTGCCGATTTTTCTAAAAGGTGCTAGTTTTATAGTTGAAGAATTATATAATGATATTTCTGAAAGAATGATTGGAGATATTGATTTTATAGTTGACGATAATGAATTTAAAGAAACTATTTTAATATTAGAGAAATATGGTTACAAGTCTAAAACTAACGAAACTGGAAATGTATTTCCTTATGTACATTATCCTAAGATGACAAGAAATAATCATATAGCTGCAGTTGAAGTACATAGGAAAATTATGAATAACAAGTTCTCTAAATTTTACATCTATGACTTTTTTTTTAATGGAAAAAGGTCTTTCGATTCAGTAAATGTTCCATCTTTAAAAAACCAGATAATTCATAATTGTATTAATAAGCAAATTAGAGATAACGGAAAATATTTTAAGACTATATCACTCAGAAACAGCTATGATTTACTTCAGTTATCTCTTAAACAAGATCCTTTAAAAGCTTTAATCGAGAATAGAGTTAATTTTTATGATTTAAATAATTACTTGGCTAGTGCGTATAAAATTTTTAAAAGTGATTCTTTAAAATATGATGAAAATAAATTCTCTATAAAATTTATAAACAAAGTAAATTTATTTTTGAAATACCCATTTTTAAGTAAGATTGAAACCTATAGATTCAACCTTTTAATAAATTCAAGAAAAAGATTACCAAAATTTTTTAAATTTATAACTAATAAAAAGTATAGACCCTATTATTTCAGAAATTTTATACATACTAAAAAGTAATAAATTAAAAAAATATATTAGAACAATTTCTTATACCAAGGTTCTTTTTCATCTTCCATACCATATCCATAACCTCTTTTAAGATCTGTGTCATTTAAAACAATAGACATATTAGGTAACTTCTTTTCTAAATATAAAGTTTGTGGCACATTTAATAAACGTTTATCTAAATAATTAGCTCTAGTTACGTACAAAAACATATCTGCATATTTTGCAACCAGTAAAGTATCAGTAACTAAATTAACAGGAGCAGTATCTACAATTATATAATCGTAATCTTTTTTTACCTCATCAAATAAATCATTCACTCTTGACGTAAGTAATAATTCAGCTGGGTTAGGAGGAATCACACCTGATGCTATGATCTCTAAACCTTGAATCTCTGGAATCGTAAACTTCACACTGTCTAAACTAATATCCTTGTTCGTAATGAAGTTTGTTACCCCTTTCCTTTCAGAGATTCCAAGATATTCAGTAACTTTAGGAGCTCTTAAATCTAAACCAATTAAAAGTACTTTTTTGTTAGACAACGAAAGAGCTGCAGCTAAATTAATAGAAATAAAAGATTTACCTTCACCACTTGTTGTAGAAGTAATAAAGATTGTATTACTATTTGTATTGGTGTTAGTATTTGCTAAGATAAAATCTAAATTTGTTCTAATTAACCTAAAAGCTTCTGCCGTACTTGAACGAGTATCAGAACCAATAACTATCTTTTCTTTAGTTTCTGAATGTGGAATATCACCTAAAAAAGGAATTGCTGTTAAATCTTCTATATCTTTTCTAGAATGAATTTTTGTGTCTAATAAGTTTTTAATGTAGACAAGTAAAAAAGGTATTAATATTCCTATTATTAAAGCAGCTAAGTATACAACTGATTTTTTGGGGCTTACAGGGTTATTATATCCATATGCAGTATCGATAATTTTAGCATTTGGTACAGTAACAGCTAAAGATATTGAGGTCTCTTCTTTCTTTTTTAAAAGATATGAATAAAGACCAGAAAATATTTCTTGTTGTCGCTTAATATCGATTATACCTCTTTCAATTAATGGAATAGAAGATACCTTTGACTCAATTCTTAATGCATCTGTATTGAGTCTTTTTAGTTGTAATTCTAATGAAGATTTGAGATTATTTAAGCTTAACTTTAAATTTTTTCTTAGGCTAGAAATCTGAGATTCTAATTCTAAAATAATTGGATTTTCAGCGCCTGCACTTCTACTTGTTTTATTTCTTAAAAGAATTAGTTTATTATATTCTTCTATAGATTTAGAAATCGATAAGTCAGAAACAACCATATTTGAAGGCAGTATACTATTAAAATCTAAACTACTTTCTAAACTTTCTTGCATCCATTTTGTAATGTTTAACTGAATCTCTGCTTCAATTATTTTATCTTTACTCTTAGAAACTGCTTCTAATGCTAACTCACCTTCCTTAACTAAACCAGAAACCCCAAATTTTGTTTTGTATTTCTTTACGTTATCTTGAATGGAAGATAATTCGATTCCGACAGTTTTTAATCTATCCTCAATAAATTGTTTAGTTTTTTTGGAAACTTCATTTTTATCATTGACGGCATCAAAATTATATTGTTTTATTAATTCATTTAAAAAATCTTCAGCTTTTCTAATGACTGGATCATTTAAGGAAACTTTCAATACACTTGAATTTTTATTTGTAGGAGTAATTTTAATTCTAGATTTATAAGAATCAACAATATTAACTTTAGATGCTGCAAATTTTATATAAATTCTACTATATTTTTCAGGAAAAACATTAAACCTTTTATTAATAATAAAACTACCAATTTTTGATTGAGTTTTAGTATTAAAAGAATATACCTTAGAGTTTTCGTTATTAGAATCACTCAAGGTAAATTCTTCAGAGTTAAGTAAGTTAAAGACTAAAGTAGTATCTTTCTTTATACTCTTCTTTAAATACTGAAATACTATTGGCGAACCCTTATATATTTCAAACTTTTTTATTGTACCATCAGAAAAATATGAAATCGTTAAGTCTAGTGTGTCAACTACACTCCCAACAATTTTTCTTGATTTTAAAATTTCTATTTCATTATCTGGGTTATTACTAGAACCTCCCCCTATAATTCCAAGATCCTTGAAAGCCTCTAATTCTGCTGATATTCCAGATTTTTTATTATCTTTAATTAAGATAGTTGTAGATGCACTATATATAGGAGTTGTATACCTGAGGTATAGATACGCAATAGATATTGATAATATCCCACCTAATAAAAACCATTTCCAATGAATTGAATATTTTTCGATTTCTTCTCTAATATTAAAAGTATTAGAATTTAATACTTTATCTGCTGATAGCTTATTACCTTTGTTTATATCTTCCATACTTATCTTATTAAAACTGACATAAGTGAAATTAATATTGACCCAATAGATATGAATAAACCAGTATTTTGGTTATAGGAGGCCGATTGAATTTTTGCTTTATTGTGTTCTACATATATTATATCATTTTGTTGAAGATAAAAAACTGGCGAAGTGTACGTTTTTTTTGATAATAAATTTACTCGATAAATCTTTTTGGTATTATTTTCTTCCCTAATAACAGATACATTATCTCTTCTTCCTGTTATATTTAAATCTCCTGCTAAACCAATAGCATCAATTATGCTAACCCTTTCATTTCTGATTAAAAAAGAGTTTGGTGATCTTACATCTCCAGTTACAGTTACAGTAAAATTTGTAATTCTAATATTTATTGAAGGATTCTTAACATGTAAAGGATCTAATTTCTTTTTTATCAAAGTGATTGCTTGTTCTCTTGTTAATCCTCCCAGTTTTATTTTTCCTAAAATAGGAAAATCTATTTCACCTTTACTGTCTATGAGATACTCTTGCTGTTGAGGTTCACCAATTACTCCATTAGTTGAACCAGAATAATTAACTACAGATAAATTAAAAGGTTTTACAGATAACATATCTTTAGCAGAGACCATTATTTGAAGTAAATCATCTGGTTTAAAAATAGTAACATAATTATTTGTAACTTTTTTATCATCTATTGAATCATATTGGAAATAAGCAATTTTCTTATTAGAAATACAAGAAAACATAAGCGTTAATATAATAATAAAGTATATATATTTTTTTACTTTAAGCATAATCTAAATTTTATGCGAAAGTAATAATTTTATTGAATTAAATATAGTTTTTTTTAATGTAACTAAAAAGAAATTCAAATCAGAAAAAAAACTATAATTCAGAACATAATTTTTATTTATTTCAACTTTTTGAGGCCAAATTATATCTCTATTAAATTTTAAAGGATTTTCTACTTTCGATAGTATATTAGTCTCATAAAAAAACTTTATTGATGCAGGTCCTGTAATACCTGGTTTTACAAAAAGAATAATCTTATCTTCACCTTGTAGCTTATCTGCAAAGCCAGGTAAATCTGGTCTAGGCCCCACTAAACTCATATCTCCTGATAATATATTAAAAAACTGTAATAATTCATCACACTTTAATTTTCTTATTAAATTTCCAAAACAGGTAATTTGATTTTCCTTGTTATGAGTTCTAATTTTATACAAACTAAATTTTCTTCCATATTGACCAATTCTAGTTTGAGTAAAAACACCAAAAAGACCAGTATCTATTGTTGAGATAACTATTAAAAATAAGGTTGGTATAAAAAAAATAAAAATTATTAAAAAAGAAAAAAATAAATCGAATAATCTCTTAACGACTCTTTGATAAATAGTTAAAGGTTTAAACTTAATTACTTCTTGCTCCACCAAAAATAACATTTTTTAAAGATAAATAAATATACTTAAAATCAGTTTTAAAAGGAGATTTAGCATACGACTCCAAATACTTTTTTTCAGAAGCCATTATTTCTTCCATTGTTTTAGGCAAGTCTGCATAAAATGGAGGAATAAATCCAGGTTTAAACTGAGTTCTCAAGTCTTGTAATTCTTTGGTATAGAGACTAAAGAAATGAGAACTTAGTGGCCTTACGCCTACAAGTTTCATATCTCCTTTTAATATATTTATTATCATTGGAATTTCATCAACCCAGAACTTTCTAAAAATTCTACCTTCTGGAGAAATTCTAAAATCATCTTTAATTTTACCTCCTTCTTGTAAACTATTTTTATTGTAAACATACTCTTGAAGGTATTCAGAAAAAGGATGCATTGTTCTTAGTTTGTATACATTAAAATTTTTTTTCCCTTTTCCAATTCTTTTCAATCTAATAATTGGCCCATAAGTTGGATCATTGTCATAAACTGGATCTTTAACTTTTTTTGCAACAAAATATTGGCTATTGTCAATTGTTTTTTCATCGATAACTTCAAATCCACAAGAATATAATCTTCCGTAAGTCTCAGCTCTTGAAATAACCCTGCCTTTTCCTTTAGTTAAATAAAAGTATATTTTTTTTGTGATTTTTAGTTTTGGAAAAACCCTTGTGAAAAGAGTGTCAAAAAAATATACAAGCCAGTTTATTATAAATGGATATTTATTCAAAAGCACTTTCTTTCTATTAGGATAAGTTTCTACAGAACCAAAAAAAAGTCCTGAATCTGGAAGTTTTTGATTTATAGATTCAAAAAATTTATTAATAAACCTAGCGTCATTAATTTTTTTTAGATTGACAATACCAGATACGCTATTATTTTTTAAACGTTCGATATTGAAGGTTGTTGTAGTGGAAGTAATAAATGTTTCATCTTGACATAAATCAAAATATTTTTTAATAAAATTAGTAACTTCTGAATTATTATTAACTTCTTTAAAAATTAATTCTTGTACTTTATTAGTTAAATTAGAGCAACTATCTAAAGCTTTCATAAAGTTTAATTCATTTTCTTTTACTTCTTTTTCAATGTCACTAATAGTAATAGTTTCTGCCATAACATTTTTTTTTTAACATTTGACTAATTACTAGGGGTAATACAAATATATAAAAAACTAACAAATAAAGAGTTTTGATCTATTACTAAACTATATTTTATTAAAATTGTATACCAAACCAAAAGAAATACTAGGCAGAATATCATCATCACCTTGATATATATCCCAGCCAACTATGGCACCAATATCAAACTTAATTTTTATTCTATCTGATATTAAAAAATTGTTACTGGCTCCTAAAACACCATGAACAGTAGAATTACCATAATAGTGGTTTTGAAAATATCCTAATCCAACATGAAATAACAAATCATACAATCTATCATCTTTATTTTCTGATAATAAAATATTCTTAGCGTTAAAGACAACTTCAGAAAAATAAAAATCATAAAAATGTTTATCATTATCTGCTATCGCGTTAAAATATCTTCCTTGGTAACCAATTTGTATCCCAATTTTTTTATTTAACCATTTTCCTCCAATTATTCTTAATAAAGGGGAATAATTAGAACTTATAAAGTCTTCACTTTTAATCCCAGACATTTGAATACCCAAATCTATACTGGCAAACCATTTTTTTTTATGATTGATAGAATCTTTATTTTGACCTGAAACAGAAATAGCACAAATAAAAAAAAAGAAAAAAAGAGTGAAAGCTTTCACATTTTTCATAAAAACACTTTTTTAGAATAAAGGAGGCATTTTATTTACTGTCTCAATTACATCTCTAAAATCTAAACCAATTATTTCTAAATACCATTTTAAAGAATTATAACGAGGTTTATTTTCATCATAAACTAATGCTAAACCTTCTTCTCTAGTAAGCATCCCCTCTCTAATTTGATTACTTCTAAAAGTATCATTTTCACTAAAACCAGCAACTAAAGTATATACATAATTATAAAAGCTAGCTGTTCCATCACCAATTCTCCAAGTAGATTTCGTATCTATAGATGTCTCCCACTTATATTCATTAATAATAGTGTCTTCAATGGTTTTTTCATCCCACTGCATATAATCAAATAAGTGATAGTAATCTGAT
>JBGCFX010000011.1:0-5602 GCA_045110395.1 Polaribacter sp. | reverse complement strand
AATTTTATTTCACCTTTTATGCTAACTCCTTTTTGTTTTTTAGATTCTGGGTTTAGTTTGCTAATTTTTCCGCTACTTAAAAGATAAAGATTTTTCATCTCTTTATCCCATTGTAAACGACCAAAACCAACATTTAGCTTCATCAGCATTTTAGTTTCTCTGGTTCTTAAATTGGTAGTCCATAGATTAGAACGTCCTTCAAAACTTGCTAAATAATAAAGTTTATCACCTTTTTTAGAAAGCACAGCATCTCCTAATCTAGAAGAATGTATAGTTAATCTTTTGGTTCTGTCTTTCATATTATCCCAATCGAAAGTTAATAGTTTTACCTCTTTTTTCTTGGTATCTTTCTTTTTATCAGCAGTTTTTTTCTTGTCGTCTTTTTTGCTCTTTTTTGCTGTCTCTTTTTTCTTTTTTTCTGATTCTTTAATGGCTTGCATTAATTTGTAATCTTCATCACTTAAATTAAATTCGTCCCAAGCATCTTGTGTAAAAAACATACTATAGACATCGTTTTGAGAACGACCACTGGTTGCATAGGATTTTAGTCCATTTCTATTACTAAACCAAATCATTTGTTTTCCATCATTAACCCATTTTGGGCTAGAATCATAATACCCACTTTCATTTAAATTTACTCTTTTAGAACCATCTGCAGCCATTAGTAAAACTTCGCCATTGCTTAATGTTTTACTCCAATCTACCAACAACCATTTGCTATCAGGACTCCAAGTAAAATATTTGTCTCCATCTCTCATATGAAACAAATCTTTTGGCGTTAAAAGTGTAACTTCTTTATTGGTTTTTACATCTTTAATTTTTAAAGTTCTTCTATCTTCTATAAATGCAATTTTTTTTCCATCAGGAGAAAATTGAGCTAAATAATTGTCTTTCTTATTATCAATTAGTTTTTCTTCTCTAATTAAAGTAGCTGCATAGAAAAAAGGTTCTACATCTCTTACTTTTTCAGTTTTAAAAACGCTCCATTTTCCATTTCTTTCGCTACTGTAAATAACAGATTTTCCTTCTGGTCCCCAAGAAACAAAACGTTCGTTTTCAGGGGTGTTTGTAAGTCTTTTAGTAAAAGATTTATCTACAGAAGTTACAAAAACTTCGCCTCTTGCAATAAAAGCGATTTCTTTACCATTTGGTGATACAGCCATTTCTCTAATTCCGCCATTTACAGAAACAAATTTATCTGTATTTTCTTTGTCTTGAGTAATGATATTTACATTCACCTTTTTAGGTTTTTGTCCTTCTCTCATTGTGTACAATTCGCCATCAAAACCAAAAGAAATAACTCCATTTCCTGTACTTAAAAAACGAATAGGATGTAGTTTAAAATTAGTCAATTGCTCAGTTTGATTAGGATTGTCTAAAGAAAGTTTGTGCACATTAAAAGTGCCACTTCTTTCGCTTAAAAAATAAAGACTTTTTTCATCCGAAGAAAAAACAGGTTGTCTGTCTTCTGCACTATGAAACGTAATCATTTTATGTTGATTTGTTTTGGTGTTATACACCCATAAATCTCTTGTAATTGAAGAAGTATGATGTTTTCTCCATTCATTTTCGCCTCCTTTTTTATCGTGATAAACCATTGTTTTACCATCTTTAGAATATTGAACATCTTCTGCAGGAATGGTTAATAACTGGCTTACTTTTCCTGTTTTTACAGGTACACTATACAATTCTGATTGAGATCTGTGAGGATATTGTCTATGATTTGAAGCATCTTGTCTTAAAGCACCAAAAACGACTTCTTTGTCATTGGCAGAAAATGAAAATGGTTGCTCATTGTTTGAATGAAAGGTTAATCTTGTTGCTTTACCACCATTTGAAGGCATTACAAAAACATCAAAATTACCATATCTGTTTGATGCAAATGCTATTTTAGAACCATCTTTGTTCCAAACTGCTTTGTAATCATGTGCACTATGATACGTAAGTTGTTGTGCATTGCCACCATTGGCATTTACTTTGTATAAATCTCCTTTATAAGTGAATGCAATTTGAGTTCCATCAGGAGAAATGGAAGAATGTCTCATCCATTGAGGATTGTTTTGACTAAAAATAGATAGTGAAATTAAGGTAAAGAATAAAGTTAGTTGTTTCATTTTAGAAAATTTTTTCTAAATTAATAATTTGAAACTGTTTGATAAGTATTAAATTGTTAAAAAATTGAAAACTATATAATTATGGAGAAATTAATTTTTGAAAATATTGATGATTTTCGCTCAATAGTAGGGAAGGAGTTACCTGTTGGGAATTGGTATACCATAACTCAAGAAATGATACATAATTTTGCAAATGCAACTTTAGACAAGCAATGGATTCATATTGATGAAAAAAGAGCTGCAAAAGAAAGCCCTTTTAAAAGTACAATTGCTCATGGATTTATGTCGGTTTCTATGATATCTAATTTATTAGAAACCACTTTTAGTATCAAAAGTTTAAAAATGGGTTTGAATTATGGGTTGAATAGAGTTCGTTTTCCTAATCCTGTTCCTGTTAATTCTGAATTAAGAATGATAGCAACTATAAAAGAAATTGAAGATATTGCCAATAATGGGATTAAAGTGACTTTTAATTGTGTTATAGAAATAAAAGGACAAGAAAAACCTGCTTGTGTTGCAGAGTTTCTTGCCGCTTTTTTTGAATGAAAAAAGCTACAAATTGCAACTTTTTTATCGTTATTTATTTTATTTTAAAATTCCGTCATCAGCAGATTTTTTAGCATACCAAAATAGAAAAACAGAAAATAATGGTATCATAATCAACATAGAATAGTCCATAGCACCATATATATCCTTTCCTGGGTTCATAAAAATATTATAAATAGATTGTACTATTACTGCTAACAAACCTACTAAGAAAAAGGTTTTGGCTGCTTTTTTTCTTATCAATAATAAAACACATCCTATAATAGAAGTAAAAACAGCAATTGCAAAAGCTGCAGTTACCCAAGAAGGTAAATTATACATAATTTCTAGTTGTTCTTCTGAATACATAGATTTAAAACGATCTGTTTTATAAGATTGATTTAAATAGGCATCTACACCCATAGCATTCCATAAAAATCCTATTATGCTAATAATCCAGAAAGCGATACTTGGTTTTGTTGCATTTGTTGTCATAAAAATAATTTTAGTTAATTGATTTATTAAAAATACTAAAAAAAGTTGTGCAATTAAAAAATGTAAAGTATATTTGTCATTATAATAAATATATTTGTCAATTTGTAAAATAAATAAGATGTCAAAACAATCAATTTGTGAAAGAGAGAGGAATCATTTAGAAAAAATGAATAAATTTCAACTGGGTAATCAGTATAAAAAAGTAGGAATGATCATTGCAATTAGTAGTTTCATTTTAATGATTGCAAGAAAATATATTTCAGATTTAGAATTGATAAAACCCATTTTGCATGGTGTTTTATTAATAGGCTTGCTGCTAATTTCTTTATCAAAAGAAAAATTAGAAGATGAATTTATAGACAGTTTACGCTCTCAGTCTTATAGATTGGCTTTTATTTTAGCAATTGTTTATTCTTTGGTGCAACCAGTTATTAATTATGGAGTTGCAGTTTTATTCAATCAAGATGATGAATTACAAGGATTTAGTTACTTTCAAGTATTATTTTTTATGTTGATTGTGCAATTGATGTTTTTCTGGCAACTAAAAAGAATGAATAAATAAGATGAAAAATACGATAAAAGTACAAAGAGCCATTTTAGACTTAACACAAGATGATTTGGCTAAAAAGATTGGGGTTTCTCGTCAAACGATTAATTCTATAGAGAAAAATAGATATGTACCTTCTACAGTTTTGGCTTTAAAATTGTCTACAATTTTTAAAATATCTGTCAACGATTTTTTTACTTTAGAAGCAGATGATTAGATTTTTAGCCTATTTAATTTTTCTTTTGATAAAAGCTATTTTGAGTATTTTTATTCTGCAATTGTAATTACAACAGCTTTAAATAATTTTGCCTTGGTTTTAAAGAAGTTGTTTTCTAAATCTATTGCTTTTAATTTAGCTTCAATTAGCTTTACTTCTCTATAGTTTACTAAGAATAAAGAGCTTTCTCCTAAGAAAAATTTTCGGTCTTCTGCTTTCAAAAGTGTGCCATAATCTCTAACAATATCTATGGTTAAATCGTTTTGAGTTACATAAGAAGTTAGCTCTTGCTGTATAGCATTTACCTTGTTTTTTATGGTAACTTTTGCGACTTCATTTTCAAACTTTTTGTCTTGAAGTTTAATTTTTGCCAGTTTATAATCTCCTCTTTCTTTTCTTAGAAATAAAGGGATTTTAAAATTTATTCCTGCTTTATATTCTTGGGTATTAAAAGAGTTTATTTGATTTCTATTTTCTGTTAAAAAATTATACTGAACATCTAATTTAGGTAATAAGTTGTTCATTTTTAGTTTTCTATCAATATTTAAGCTTTTAATTTTAAACTCTAAAGATCTAATTTTTGGATGATTATTAATATCAAAATCTTCATTATTGAATAAGGCAATATTAAAAGTTGCATCAATATTATTAACTGTATTTATATTGGGTATAATATTGTCTTGTAATTCTACTGGTGTGTTGTCATTCAACCATAAATAATTAGACAATTCTAAAGAAGATTTTACTAATTTAATTCTGGCTTTTTCTAAATTTAATTTTCTGTTGTTTAAGGTTATTTTTGCTTCAGTAGTATCTATTGCAGGTTTTTCTCCTTCTAAAAAAGCTCTTTTTGTGGCTTTAAAACGTATTTCTGCATTGTTTAAAAACTCTGCATATACTCTTTTTTCGTTATAAGTTTTTAGCCAAGTAAAATAAGACAAAGAAGCATTGTATAAAATTTCATTCACTAAAATTTGTTGATCTTCTTTGGCTTGATTTAAAAACAATTTTGCTTGTTTTAAAGACGCCATTCTTTTGTTTATCAACAAACCTTTTAATAAAGAAGCGGAAATACCAGCACTATATAAACCATCTGTAGGAACATTTGCTTCTTGGTTTAAAAATAGCCCATCATTATTCTCAAAATTAGCTTTAAACTCTATACCATAATAAGTTGGTATCTTAAATGCTGCATTTAGTTTGTTATAGTATTCTTTGTCTTTAAATTGTTTTTTATCAAAATCTACTTCAATTTTTGGGTCGAAAGCACCTCTTGATTTTAATAATTTTGCCTCACTTTCATTAATGACTAAATCTGCTTGTTTTACAATAGGATGAAACCTTTTTACATATCCTAAATATTCTGATAAAGTCATAATAGACTCTATTTTATCTTGTGAATAAAGATTGGCAAACATTACCAAAAACAATACTAAAATATATTTTTTCATATTATAATTTCAAATAATTTTAAACGCAATTTGCACTAAAATTTATCTCTAAGATTTTACTGTAAACAGCAACTGAAAACTGAAATCTGCTATTTTTTCTCCTTTTTACCTTTTTGAACACCTTCTGGTTGATAGTAATTAGGAGGGAAGCTATTTAACTGTCTCCAAAGCTCAAACCAAATTGGTACATCTTCTAATAAGGCAATGGTTCTAGCACCCGAACCAATTCTAATTTCTGGCCACTCATGGTCGT
>JBGCFX010000010.1:0-8176 GCA_045110395.1 Polaribacter sp. | reverse complement strand
CCTCAAAATTTACAAATAGAATCTTTAGTTCATAAAGTTGAAAGTGGGGCTGTAAAGGAACTCATTTTTGCATTAAGCTCTACAATGGAGGGTGATACCACTAATTTCTATATTTTTAAACAAATAGAAAAATTTGATATTACAACATCTACCATAGCTCGTGGAATTTCTGTAGGAGATGAATTAGAATATGCAGATGAAGTTACTTTAGGTAGGTCTATTGTGAATAGAATTCCTTTTTCTCAATCTTTAAAGGCATAAAAAAAGCCCACTAAAGTGAGCTTAAGTTTAACTTAAATTAGTATTATTCTCTTTTATAAGTTTCAATATATGTGGTAGAACCATCTGATGTTGTAGAACTCATCACTGTATTATTTTGGGTAAAATTTACTTTGGCAGTACTTTCATCTCCATTTCCAAATATTTTATAGTTGGAGTTGCCTAAATTTTCCCAAGAAAGAGAGCTAGATTCAGATTCGCAATTAGTGGAGTTTGATTCGTAATAAAAAACAGCTACAACAGTTCCATTTGAAGAAAAAGTAGCATTGCTTTTTTTATCACAAGAGGTAGCTATTTCATTACCATTTTCTACAATAGAGGTTAATTGCCATTTTCCAATAATTGGGTCTCCTCCAGATAAACTACCATCTTCATCATTAGATTCACAAGAAAATAGAATAGCTGAAGCGATAAATAAATAAAGTAATTTTTTCATTTTAGTTAAGTTTTAAATTATAAATCAAAACTAAAAAGATTTCTTTTTTTTTACAATACCTAGATATAGGTATTTTAATTTTTACTTACTTCTTCTGGTTTTTCCTCCAAAATGGCTTTCTCGGCTTTTTCCCAAGATTTTTTCTCTCTTATTTTTTTGTAGAGTCTAATGCCTAACATTAGTAAAACACCAAAAAGAATAATGCCAACAACTCCCCAAATCCAGTTTATGGCACTTTTAAGTGTTACCAAAAAGATGACAGCAAAGAGAATAATTGTGGCTACTTCATTCCAAATTCTAAGTTGTAAAGCAGAATATTTAATTACATTATTTTGTAGCTGTTTGTATATTCTCTGACAAGAATAGTGGTAAAAATACAATGCTAAAACAAACGCTAGTTTTACGTGCATCCAAGGTTCTGATAAATAATAAGGGCTTTTATACAACATCCAAAAAGCAAAAATACTTGCTAAAATTGCAGAAGGCCAAGTAATAATATACCACAAACGTTTACTCATCAATTTATACTGAGTTTGTAAAATTTCTTTAGCTGGTTCTTCTTTTTTTTCTGCTTCTACGTGATAAATGAACAAGCGAATTATATAAAATAATCCTGCAAACCAAGTTACTACAAATATGATGTGTAAAGCTTTTACGTATAAAAAATCCATAGTTTTGTTTTAAGTTTCAGGGTTTTAAAGTTTAAAGTTTGAGGTTTTTTACGTTATTAATATAATAAAGAATTAAACCAAAAACCATCAACTAAAGACCAAAAATTAATTTTTATTTCTCCATTCATTAATCCAAGAAACCATTACATCTACCCAATCATCATTATCATTCATACAAGGTATGTGTTTGTAATCTGTACCACCAGCTTCTAAAAAATCTTCTTTTCCTTCCATTGCAATTTCCTCTAAAGTTTCTAAACAATCAGAAACAAAAGCAGGAGTTATAACCGCTAATTTTTTCTTTCCCATTTCTGGGAATTTTTCTAACTCAAAATCTGTATAAGGTTTTAACCAAGGATCTTTTAATAATCTCGATTGAAAAGAATTACTGTACGTTCCTTCTTTTAAGCCCAATTCTTTTACAATCTCTTTTGTGGTCTCAAAGCACTGATGTCTATAACAGGTATAATGTGCAACAGAATTACGTTCGCAACAAGAACCATCTAATTTACAATGACTTTTTGTTGGGTCAGATTTTCTGATATGTCTTTCAGGAATTCCATGATAAGAGAATAAAATATGATCATAATCAAAACCTTTTAAGTGATTTACAATATTATTACTCATCGCTTTTATATAATCTGGTTTATTATAAAAAGGAGGCAAAACATCTAATTTTACTTCAGGGTATTTCTCTGCCAAAATTTCTTCAGCTTTTACAACCACAGTTTCAAAAGAAGACATTGCATAATGAGGATATAATGGAGCTAAAAAGATTTCTGTAACTCCTTTATCTACTAGATTTTTAATTCCTTTTTCCATAGACATAGAACCATATCTCATAGCCAATTCTACAGGAATATCTACTTTTTTAATTACTTTTTCTGTGAACCTTTCAGATATAACAACTAAAGGAGATCCTTCTTTCCACCATATTTTCTTGTAGGCTGCTCCAGATTTTTTAGGTCTCACTTTTAAAATAATTCCTTTAATTAGCAACCAACGTTTCCAATATGGAATGTCAATTACACGTTCATCCATTAAAAATTCTCCCAAATATTTTTTAACATCTTTGGTTTCTGTAGAATCTGGTGATCCTAAATTGTTTAGTAGTATTCCTTTCATTAAAAATGAGTTTCAAAGTTTCAAAATTTCAAAGTTTCAAAGTTGAAAAGAAGAAATTTTGTTAGTTATAATTTATTTTATTTAGTTTCCAGTTCCTTCCCTTTGGTAAGGTTAGGATGAGCTAACTGATTCGTAACTTCATAAAGCATAATTGCCAAACTATGCACAACATTCATAGATGAATTTCTACCATACATTGGTATTGCAATAGTTTCATCAACTAAATTAATGTTTTCAATTCCATTTCGTTCGCTCCCCAAAAGTAGCACGATTTTTTGATGATTTGTAAAATCAAAATCTTGAATATTGATGCTTTTATCAGTAATTTCTATGCCTATTATTGTGTTTCCTTCGTCTTTTAATTTAGTTATGATGGTATTAAAATTGCTATAATAATCGTATTTAACTTGATTAATTGTGTTTCTTGCTGTGTTAATTACTTTTCTGTTTTCTATTGATGGAGAATCTTCGTGAAAATAAATTCTATCTACACCAAAACTCTCAGAAATTCTGAAACACATTCCAATATTTTCTGGAGTTCTTATGGCATCACAAACAATAGTTATGGGAAACTTCTGTTGCTTGTTTTCTACATCATTATGTGTTAATTGTCTCACTTTTATTTTAGTATTAACGTTTTAAAGTAGCAGAATTTTCATTTTTACTTACTTCTTCAAACTCATTACATATTTCTTGGGTGTTGTGCCAAACTTCTTCTTAAAAGCTGCAATAAAATGGCTTGCTGTACTATAACCAACCTTTATACCTACTTCATTTACGTTAAATTGATTGCTTTCTAGCAATCTTCTTGCGTGTTCCATTTTATAATCAAACAAAAAACTATAGACTGTGTCCCCATAAATTTGCTTAAAACCTTCTTTTAATTTTTTTATGTTCAGTCCAATTTCATTTGCTAATTCTTGCAGACTTGGTGGTTCTGCCATTCTTGCAATAATAATTTCTTTGGCTTTTCTAATTTTTAAGACATTTTGTTCATCCACTAAAAAGGGACAATATTCTCCATTTGTGTTTTCTTCTTGCTCAAAATGTAGACTCAATAATTCGTAAACTTTACCTTTTACATACAAATCACGAATAGAACTATTAATATTAGAGTTGATAATTTGCTGTAAAACAATTGAAACTGTTGGTTTTATTTCAGAATCGTCATAATATTTTTTGTTGCTATTTTCATCACTCAAAAAAGGAATATAACCAGATTCTTTAGAAAATAGTGAATGGAATTTTTCAATAGAAATTAACAAAGAAACTAAGGTTGTTTTGGGTTGAATTTCTAAATTGATGGGTAAAATTCTCTGTGGATTATATAAAAGTATTGATCTGTTGTCTAAAACATCAAAAGAATACGAACTCTTATTAAATAAAAATTTAGCTTTACCTCTCAAGCAAAAGTGAATCTGTATAAATGTGCTACTCACTTCTCTTTCAAAATTCTGTATTTCTTTACTTTCATTCTGAAAATGAAGCACATAAAAACCTTTTTCTAAGTTAATTTCTTCAAAAGTACTTTCTCCGACATTTTTAAACATAAATATTTTTTAATTCCGATTATTTTTATTTAGAATCATTCTATATAAAAATCATTAAAAACGTTGTCACATCAACAAAAGTAATGCTTTTCGTTAATTTTTTACTTAAAAAAAATCTAAAAAACATATAACGTTATAAAAAGTACTTCTAGCGACATTTTTTTTTAACTGTTGTTTTTACTTTTGTGGCACTTGATAAATTTATGAAAGAATTCGCGCAAGATCATTTTTACAATATTGGTGTCAGTTATAAAAAAGCAGACGCGGAAACGCGTGGTAAATTTTCTGTAAGTAAGGAAAATCAAATTGCTTTATTACAAGCAGCAAAAAATCTTGGTATTTCTGGTGTTTTTATTATTTCTACTTGCAATAGAACAGAAATTTTTGGTTTTGTAAATCGTCCTTGTTTATTAATAGAACTTTTATGCGAGTTTTCTGAAGGTGATTCTAAAGAATTTACAGAAATTTCTAATGTTTTAAAAGACCAATATGCAATTCAGCACTTGTTTAGAATTGGTACAGGACTAGAAAGCCAGATTTTAGGAGATTACGAAATTGTAGGTCAATTAAGACAGTCTTTTAAAGTTGCAAAAGAACAAAAAACCACAAATGCATACATAGAGCGTTTGGTAAATAGTGTTTTACAAGCAAGTAAACGTATAAAAAACGAAACAAAATTAAGTTCTGGTACAACTTCTGTTTCCTATGCAGCTGTGCAATATATTATTAGGAATTTATCTGATTATAATTCTAAAAATATTCTAGTTTTTGGTTTGGGGAAAATGGGGAAACATACCTGTAAAAACCTTGCTGAATATACTAAAAACAAACAAATTTGTTTACTAAATAGAACAGAAGAAAAAACAACGGAGTTTGTTAAAGAACATTCGTCTATAAGAAAATCTGTTATAGAAAATTTAACTAGCGAAGTCGCAAATGCAGATGTTTTAATCGTTTCTACTGGTGCAGATAAACCAACAATTACTAAAGATCATATTTCTGAGGATAAAGAAATTCTAATTTTAGATTTATCAATGCCAGAAAATGTGGCACATAATGTTTCAGAATTTAAAAATGTAACCTTAGTTAATGTTGATGAACTATCTAGAGTTACAGACGAAACTTTAGCAATTAGATTGGCAGAAGTCCCTTTTGCAGAAGCCATTATAGAAACTCATAAATTAGAATTTAACGATTGGTTAAATCATAGAAGATTTACACCTGCAATTTCTGCTTTAAAAAAATCTTTAGAAATTTTTAAAGAAGACGAAATTAATTTTCAGAAAAAGAAACTTACTGATTTTGATGAAAATCAAGCAGAAATCTTAACTTCACGTTTGATACAAAAAATTACCACTCAGTTTGTTAAACACTTAAAAGATAAAAATACTTCTGTTGCAGAAAGTATAGATGTTATCCAAAAAGTGTTTCAATCATAATATAAAGGCAATGCAAAAAATAATAAGAATAGGAACTCGCGAAAGTCAATTGGCTCTTTGGCAAGCAAATAAAGTGCGCAAAGAATTGGAAGAATTAGGCTACCAAACCCAAATTGTTCCTATAAAATCTACAGGAGATATCATTTTAGATAAACCCTTATACGAATTAGGAATCACAGGAATTTTTACCAAGAATTTAGATATTGCTATGTTAAATGGCGATATTGATATTGCTGTTCATTCACTAAAAGACGTGCCAACTTCTTTACCTGATGGTATAATACAAGCTGCTGTTTTAAAACGCGCCAATTATGCTGATTTGTTAGTTTTAAAAGATACAGAAGAGTTTTTCGGACAACCAGGAGGTATTATTGCAACTGGTAGTTTGCGCAGAAAAGCACAGTGGTTAAACAGGTATCCAACTCATAAAGTAGAAGATTTAAGAGGAAATGTAAATACACGTTTAGAAAAATTAGCAAATAGCGAAACTTGGAATGGAGCTGTTTTTGCAGCAGCAGGATTAGAAAGATTAGGTATTAGAGAAGCAGGAGCAATACCATTAACATGGATGATACCTGCACCAGCTCAAGGTGCAATTATGGTAGCTTGTTTAGAAAAAGACGATTATGTAATTGATGCTTGTGAACAACTAAATCATTATGAAACCAAAGTTTGTGTTGGTGTAGAAAGAGAGTTTTTAAAATTATTAGAAGGTGGTTGTACAGCTCCAATAGGTGCTTTAGCTTATATTGATGAAAAAACAGAAGAACTAAATTTTAAAGGAATTTTACTTAAGAAAGATGGTTCTAAAAAAATTACAGTCAACAAAACAGCAAAAATGGGAAGTCATCGTTTTTTGGCCAAAGATTGTGCAGATTACATAATTAATAGAGGAGGAAAAGAGTTGATGTTAGAAGATGAAGAAGCTGGTTCTAAATTAGCTGCTGTTTATTCTACAAAAAAACTTTCTGAGATTCAAAAAGAAACATTATCAGATGCAATAGGTATAGAAGATAGTGATTTTATTAAAATTCGTTTCAATAGAATTTCACCAAAGGTGATGAAAAACGAAATTGAGAATGTTATTATTACCAGTCAAAATGGAGTAGAAGCACTGTTAAATTCTTTCACAAAGGATGAAATGAATTTTAAAAATATTTTTTGCGTTGGTAGAAGAACAAAAAAATTAATTGAAAACAGAATAGGTAAAGTTAGCAAAGTTGCAAAAAATGCAAAGAAATTGGCAGAATATTTATCCAAAGAACTTAATAACAAAGAAGTAACTTATTTTTGTAGTGATCTTCGTTTAGATATTTTACCAGCTCATTTGCAAACACATAGTATTGTTGTAAATGAAGTAGAGGTATATAAGACAATGTTAAGTCCAGAAAAATTGGAAGAAGAAGTTTCTGGAGTTTTATTTTACAGTCCATCAGGCATTGAGAGTTATTTACAAGAAAATAATACAGACAAGGTTGCTTTTTGTATTGGAGAAACCACAGCAACAGCAGCAAGAAAGCATTTTGATAAAGTTGAGGTTGCAAATATGCCAAGTGTAGAAAGTGTTTTAGAATTGGTGAATAGTTATTTTTCAGAAAATTAGAGATTTAAGAATGTCTCCTCGAGCGCAGTCGAGAGGTTAATTTAGTTATCGACTGCGCTCGAACTTACAATAAGTTTTTGTAAATGTTTAGAACTCGTAGATTAAGAAAACACGAAGGAATCAGAAGATTAGTCAAAGAAACTAAACTTTCTGTAGATGATTTTGTATATCCACTTTTTATTGAAGAAGGAGAAAATATAGAAACAGAAATTGTTTCTATGCCAGGAATCAAACGTTTTTCTTTGGATAGAATTTCTAAAGAACTAGATGAAGTTGTGGAATTGAATATTCCTGCTGTTTTATTATTCGGAATTCCAGCAAATAAAGATGAAGAAGGGACAGAAACTTGGAATGATAATGGGATTATGCAACAAGCAATTCGTTTTATCAAAACCAATTATCCAAGTTTATATGTAATTACAGATGTTTGTTTCTGTGAATATACTTCTCATGGACATTGTGGAATTATTCATGATAATGATGTAGATAATGACGCTACTTTAGTAAATATTGCAAAACAAGTAATTTCTCATGCAAAAGCAGGAGTAGATATGGTTGCACCTTCAGGAATGATGGATGGAACAATAGATATGATTCGTCAATCTTTAGATAATACAGGTTTTGTAAACTTGCCAATTATGGCATATTCTGTAAAATATGCATCCGCGTTTTATGGGCCTTTTAGAGATGCTGCAGATTCTGCACCAACATTTGGAGACAGAAGAACGTATCAGATGGATCCATCAAACAGAGATGAAGGAATGCGTGAAGCAACTTTTGACGACCAAGAAGGAGCAGATATTTTAATGGTAAAACCAGCTTTGTCTTATTTAGATATTATTAGAGATTTAAAAAATAATTTTGATAGACCAATTGCATGTTATAATGTAAGTGGAGAATATGCAATGGTGAAAGCTGCTGCAGAAAAAGGATGGATTGATGGAGAAAAAGTAATGATGGAAAGTTTACTGTCTATGAAAAGAGCAGGAGCAGATATTATTATTACTTATTTTGCGAAGGAAGCAGCAAGAATTTTAAATAATTAATTTTATGAGATTATCAATTTTTTTATT
>JBGCFX010000009.1:0-7401 GCA_045110395.1 Polaribacter sp. | reverse complement strand
CATAAACTTCTGTAATTGCTTGTAAACCCAAACACACACCAAAAATTGGTTTTATACCCGCGTAAGTTTTAATTACTTCTTTTAAAATTCCTGCTTCATCTGGAATTCCAGGTCCTGGAGATAACATAATTATATCGTAATTTCCTACATCTGCAATACTGATTTCGTCATTTCTAAAAACTGCAGGAAAATTTCCCGTAATTTTTTCTACCATATGAACTAAGTTATAGGTAAACGAATCGTAATTGTCTAATATTAGTATTTTCATTTTTTATTTGTTAGTGTTGGTTTTTAATAACCATTCTGTAGCTTCCTTTTTTGGTTGATAAGAAATAATATCTGGCTTGACTTTACCACCATATAAATTTTTATTTCTATCCATAAAAATACTTGTTGTTAAAACAAGTTTAGTTCCATTCTTTAATTCAAAAACTTCATTACCTGTTGAAACTCCATAAGTTGGAAAACCAAAAAACCTGGAATTAGAGAAACCTTTAAAAGCTATTGCAATTGCTTCTCCAGAACTACCTGTATCATTATCTATTAAGATTGCTACTTTTTTAATTTTTGATTTTAACTTGTAAGAACTTTCTATTTCTAACATCTTTTTCTCACCAATAAAAACACTATTATTCTTAAAGTACCAAGGCTCTAGTTTATTATCTGATTTTTTAAAATAACCTGAAATATTGTCACCTAAAATTGGCGCTAAACCAAGATACATAGGAAACATATTACCTCCTGAATTTCCTCTCAAATCAATAATCCAGAAATTTAAATCAAAACTATCTATCCATTTTATTCTGTCCTGTATGTTAAGAGCAAATTGATTAACTTGTCTATCATTACCTAAAAATTGTGGTATTTTAACATAACCTATCTTACCTAAAATTGTATCAGCATAGACATTTGGTATTGGGTTTCTATCATTATAAATTTTAGATTCCATTTCTTTAGTAAGTAAAAAACTATGATTATCGCCCAAATCATACAAAGCCTTACTTATTAAGTTATGAACTACATCTATTTCATCATCTTTTTTTACCTCATTAATAAGGTTATCTCTAAATAATTTCCAGTTTATAGAATCTTTTCTAAACGAATTATTTTCAATAATATCTAATACATCTTCGACATATTTTTTATTTGGATTGCATCCAATGAAAGAGGTTAGAAAAATTAATAAAAAAACCTTTTTCATCTTAAATGTTTTCCGCTAAAATCAACGCTTTTTTTAACGCTGCTAACTTATTATTTACTTCTTGTAATTCTTTTTCTTCATCTGAATGTATTACAATTCCTGCTCCTGCTTGGTAATACAACGTCTTGTTTTTACTCACAAAACTTCTGATGGCAATTGCCAAATTTACAGAACCATCTAGCCCTATAATGCCAACTGCACCTCCATAAAAGCCACGAGATTGATTTTCATATTTGTCAATCAACTGCATTGCTTTATATTTTGGTGCGCCACTTAAAGTTCCTGCAGGAAAAGTATCGCCTACAATTTCTATAGGGTTTCCTTTTAATTGCCCAGAAACTGTAGATACCAAATGAATTACGTGACTAAAATATTGCACTTCTTTGAAAACTTCAACCTCTACATTATCAGCGTGTTTGCTTAAATCGTTTCGCGCCAAATCTACCAACATTACGTGTTCTGCAGTTTCCTTTTTATCTGCAGATAATTTTTTACCCAGTAAAATATCTTTAGCCATATCTCCAGTTCTCCTGAAAGTACCAGCAATAGGATTAATTGTAGCTTTACCAGCAATAATTTTAATTTGCGCTTCTGGTGAAGAACCCATCAATTTAAAAGATCCATAATCGAAATAAAACAAATATGGTGATGGATTTATAGAACGCAAAGCTCTATACACATTGAATTCATCGCCTTTAAATTTCTGTTGAAATTGGCGAGATAATACCAACTGAAAAACATCTCCTCTTTTACAATGAGATTTAGCTTTCTTTACATATTCTATAAATTCTTCTCCTTTTATATTTGAAGTTTCATCTCCAACTATTTCAAAATCTTGTGTATTAAATGCCTGAGCATCTATAATAGTTTGAATTTCTTTGATGCGAGATTCAGTTCCTTCTTCAATATTTTCTATCAAAGTCATTTCGTCATTAAAATGATTGATAGCAATAATAAATCTGTAAAAACTATACTGTATTAAAGGAATTGCAGACGGAGCTTCTTTAACATTTAAAGAAATATTTTCAAAATACTGAACAGAATCATACGTTGTGTAACCATATAATCCGTTAAAAGATTTTAATTCAGCAGGGCAATCTAATTCAATCTTATTTGTGAAATCTTCGAAAATAACATTAAAATTTCTTCCTATTTTTTGATTTTCTAACTCTACTCCTTTGTGAGAAAAACTTAAATGATGATTTTCTGCTTTTATGGAAATTATAGGTTCTATCGCAATAAAAGAAAAGCTTTCTTCTTTACTATAATAATCTGAACTTTCTAACAAAAGTGTATTTGCAAATTTATCTCTAAAACGTAAATACAAACCTACAGGTGTAACTGTGTCTGCAATTTTTGTTTTATGAATTGTTTTGAATTTTATGTTGTTCATTTCTTAAAATTGAAAAAGGCTTATCGTGAGATAAGCCTTTTTTATATTTATAATATAGGTTTAGTTCTCACTTATTGTTTAAGAGAGTTCCACCACCAAATATTTTTTGTGTTTAATTTCATTGTTTAACAAAAATAAGGCAGATTTTTAAATTAAACAACCTTTAAAATGATTTTTATTTTCTCATAATCTTCACATTCATTTCTTCCACTTTTTTATCTGATAAAATAGAAGGAGCATTGAATAATAAATCTTCTGATGATCCTGTTTTTGGAAAAGCCATTACTTCTCTAATAGAAGCTTTTTTCTCTAGAATCATCATCAATCTGTCAACCCCCCAAGCAATTCCTCCATGAGGTGGTGCTCCATATTGAAACGCTTTATACATTGTTCCAACACTTTTCATCATTTCTGCTTTATTGTAACCCATATTTTTATAGGTTGCTTCTAAAATTTCTGCTTTGTGAGCACGAACTGAGCCTCCACAAATTTCGTAACCATTTAAGATTAAATCATATTGTTGGGCAATTATGGTTCCTATTTCTTCTCCTTCTCCAGTCATGTGTTTTTCTAAATCGTAGATTGCTGGCATAGAAAAAGGATTGTGTGTAAATGTCCATCTTCCTTCATCCGTTTTTTCAAACATTGGGAAATCTACAACCCAAGCTGGTCTTAATTCTTTTGGATTGATTAACTTTAAAATACGCCCCATTTCTTGACGAACTGCATCTAAGGCTTTATTTGCAGTTACATAATCTGCAGCTGAGAAAAATACAATATCTCCAATTTGAGCATCAGTAGCTTTAATAATATTAGCTGCAATTTCTTCACCTAAAAACTTAATAATTGGCGATTGTAAATCGTTTTCATTAACAATAATGTATGCCAAACCACCCAAACCATTTTGTTGAGCAATAGCAGTCAAATTTTCAATTTGACCTTTAGACATTCTCTTGTTTCCTTGTTCTTTTGCAGAAACCTTGATACATTTTACAATTCCACCATCTTCAATAGGTTTGCTAAACACCTGAAAAGTAGTTTCTTTTACAATATCAGTAATATCTTGCATTTCTAAGCCATAACGTAAATCTGGTCTATCACAACCATATTTATCCATAGCATCTTTATACGTAATTACTTCAAAAGGTTTTAAAATCCATTTTTTACCATAGATTTTCTTCACTATTTCATTAAACATTTTTGTGTTCAAATCGATAATCTGTTGCATACTTGCATATGCCATTTCAATATCTAATTGTGTAAATTCTGGCTGTCTGTCTCCTCTTGAATCTTCATCTCTAAAACAACGTGCAATTTGGAAATATTTCTCAAAACCACCCACCATTAACATTTGCTTAAATTGTTGTGGCGCTTGTGGTAGTGTGTAAAAAGAACCTGCTTGTTTTCTTGTTGGAACAATAAATTCTCTTGCACCTTCATCTGTTCCTGCAGTTAAAATTGGAGTTTCTATTTCTAAAAACTCTTCTTCATCTAAAACATCACGCATTAACTTAATTACTCTATGACGATTTACGATTGCTTTACGAACCTCATCATTTCTGTGATCTAAAAACTTGTATTGAAAACGAGTTGTTTCATTCGTTTTCATCGCTCTTTTTATTTCAAAAGGAAGCGTTTTAGACAAGTTTAATATTTCTAATGCAGAAGTTTCTAATTCTAATTTACCAGTCCTTAAACCTGCATTATAATCATCTTCATTACGTTGAACTACAACTCCTGTTACAGAAATTACAGATTCTGATTTTAACTTCACCAATTCATCTAAATTTGGAAAAGTTTCTCTACTTAAACGTACTTGAAAAACTTGGTTGCTTGAATCTCGTAAATCAATAAAAATTAATTCTCCGTGATCACGAACACTTGCTACCCAACCTGATAAAATCACCTCTTCATTAATAGAGTTTTCTGATAATTGAGAAATTTTGTGGGTTCTATATTCTTCTTTTATTACAATCGGAATTTCAGGTAATGATTCTTCTTCTGTATTATCTTCAGCTTTTTTCTTATCAGTAGAATCCTGACTTTTAACTTCTTCCTTTGCAATTATAACATCACTAGAAAGAGAATCTAAAATTTCTTGTCTTATAACTTTTCCTGAAGCGCCTTTTCCGATAATTCCAATTACTTTCCCTACAAGAATACCTGCCTTTCCTTGGTTTCCTGATTTGATATCATATGCAATGGATTCATTTTCGGCAATTACTTTTATAACAGCTAGTTTTATCTTTTCTTCGGAAATCGTGTTTTCTTCAAAGTACTTGTTATAATCAAACTTTCTATCTTTTAAATAGCGAACAATTGCATTCTGAACTAAAACTGCCGTAATTTTTTCTGCTTTAAAAAGCTGGAAAATCTCGGTTAAATGTGCAACATCATGAATATCTTTATACTCATCTGCACCAATATTATTTACCAATGCTTTTGCTACAAAAGAAGGATCTTTAATTGCATTATTAATTTCTACAAACGTTTTAGAACGCAAAGAATCTGCTGTAAAAAACTTTGCATCTTGTGGTAAAACTCCACCTTTAATTAAGATAGATTCTACTGCAAAAGGCAAAGAACTAATATCTACATCTATACTTTCTACAACTTTCTTAATATTTACAAAAGGTAAATCTGGTTCAGAAATAAAACGATAATCAGCTTCAAATTCCTTTTTACGCATTGTTTTGGTTTGCTTTAAATCTGCATCCCATAAAACTGTAGTTTGATCTGGTCTAAACTCTTTATTCTCTATGTAATAATTAAGTTGTTTTTCAATTTCCTCCTTTAAAGCATCCACCATAAACTTAAAAGAGTTCAAGTTTTTAATTTCTGTTCTTGGGTTTAATTCATAACTCCTTTTCTTACGCAAAGACACAGAAACATCCGATTTAAACTCCCCTTTTTCAAGATTTGCTTCAGAGATTTTTAAATTCTGAACAATTCTCTGAATGTATTGTGCATAGGTTGATGCGTCTTCTATATGACGAATACAAGGTTCTGTTACAATCTCGATTAACGGAACACCTGCTTTGTTAAAATCGACTAAAGAAATTTTCTTTTCGTGTATCAATTTTGCAGCATCTTCTTCAATATGAACCTGCGTTAAATTGACTGTAAATTGAGAACCATCATTTCTATAACAAGAAACTTGTCCATCAGGAATTACAGGATTATGAAACTGTGTAATTTGAATATTCTTTGGATTATCTGGATATTCATAATGCTTTCTATCCCAAGAAATCACTTCATTTTCAAAAGTAGATTTTACCGCTTTTCCAAAATAAATAGCCTTTGTAATTGCTTCTTTATTAATTGAAGGTAAAACGCCCATTTGCCCAGTACAAACTGAACATATATTGGTGTTTGGTTGCTCTATTTCTTGATTTGCACAAGAACAAAATAATTTTGATTTCGTATTTAATCGAACGTGCGTTTCAATACCGATAACCAACTCTAATTCGTGCTTTTTTAGCTGTTCGTTTAATTGTTCCAATTCCATTATATCGTATCTTTAAAGAAGATCCCAAACTTCAAAACGAGTTCGTCATTATTTTTTGCAGCCGTAATTTGTAATCCTGTTGAAGTTCCTTGAGGCACTGTTAACGTTGGTAATTGTCCTAAGCTAAAACCAACTGTATATGCATCTGATAAATACATTGCCAAAGGATCTTTTAAACTATCACCAATTTTAGGTGGTGTACTTGGTGTAACAGGAGATAAAATGATATCAACTTCTTTAAAATCTTTTTCAAAACTTTCAGAAATCTGATCTCTTAAATTCAATCCTTTTAAGTAGATTTCATCAGAAAAACCTTGGGATAATACTTGATTTCCACCAACAATTCTACGTTTTGTTTCTTCTGAAAAATTATCAGAACGTGTTATTGAATACGTGTCTTTTAAATTATCGCCTTCAATTCTGTTTCCGTAATTTGTACCATCTAATCTTGATAAGTTAGAAGCAGTTTCTGCCATTGCTAAAGTATAATAGGTAGAAACTAACGTATCAGATTCAAAGAAATCTAATTCTTTTACTTTTATTCCTTTAGCTTTTATTTTTTCTATAGATGCTAAGAAATCTGATTTTACTTGCGCATCAATCGCATCAGTTTCAATAAAATTCTTGAAGTATCCAACTGTTTTTATTTCATCAGCACTTAAAATAGTTTCTTCTGAAATGGTTTCTGATTGATATGTAGTCTGGTCTTTTATGTCTTTTCCACTCATCACGTTTAAAACAATTCGAATATCTTCTATCGATTTTGCAATGGGACCAACACAATCTGTTGATGAAGCATATGCCATCAATCCAAATCTAGAAATTCTTCCATAAGTTGGTTTAAATCCAAAAACATTATTATAACCTGCTGGTTGACGAATAGAACCTCCTGTATCTCCACCAATTGAAAAAACCGTGAAGTCTTTTGCAACATTTACTGCAGAACCTCCACTTGAACCTCCTCCAACTAATGCTGGATTAACAGCATTTTTTACGGCTCCAAAAATGGTGTTTTCAGATGAAGAACCGTGTCCAAAACTATCACAATTTTCTTTTACTAACGGAATTGCGCCAGCATCTAATAATTTCTGAATTGCAGTTGCAGTATAAGAAGCTTTATATTTTTTTAATAAGTCAGAACTTGCAGTTGTATAGGTTCCTTGTACCATATACACATCTTTAATTCCGAATGGAATTCCTTCTAACAAACCAATTTCTTCTCCGTTTTCAATTTTAGCATCAACTTTTGCAGCCAATTCTAATGCTGAATTCTCTAAAAGTGAATTGACAGTATTATGT
>JBGCFX010000008.1:0-4550 GCA_045110395.1 Polaribacter sp. | reverse complement strand
CAAAAACCAAGAAACGGAATAAAAGCCATTATTCATCAAGTTAAAAAAACAGAACTCACAATTACAGATGTTGTTTTTATAATTGCGCCCAGAATAAATGCAGCAGGAAGACTAAAACACGGAAGTTATGCTGTAGAATTGTTAACAGAAATGGATCTTGAAACAGCTATAAAATTTGCAGCTGAAATTGAGATTTTTAATGCAGATAGAAAAGATTTAGACAAGAAAATAACCAATGAAGCTTTAATACAGATTATAGATAATAACGAAGAAGAACGATTTACATCAGTCGTTTTTCAAGAAGATTGGCACAAAGGAGTTATTGGAATTGTAGCATCAAGATTGATAGAAAAATACTACAGACCCACTTTAGTTTTTACAAAAAGTGGCGATAAATTAGCTGCTTCTGCACGTTCTGTAAAAGGTTTTGATGTCTATAATGCATTAGATGCATGTAGCGAATTTATAGAACAATTTGGAGGTCATAAATATGCTGCTGGATTAACATTATTGCCAGAAAATTACGAAAATTTTAAAAACAAGTTTGAAGAAGTAGTTGAAGCAACTATTGATAAAAAATTACTAACTCCAGAAATTGCTATTGATGCAGAAATAGATTTATCAGAAATTACACCCAAGTTTTTTAGAATTATTCAACAAATGGCACCTTTTGGGCCACAAAATATGAAACCTGTTTTTAAAACTTCTTGTGTAAGAGATAATGGTTATGGAAAAAAAGTAGGGAAGGAGCAAACCCATTTAAAACTCAATATTTTTCAAGGTGATAATAAAAAAACCTACAATGCCATTGGTTTTAATTTAGGTGATAAAATGGAACTTGTACAAGACGATTTTGATATTGTGTATGCCTTAGATGAAAACGAATGGAATGGTTATAAAACTGTGCAATTATTGTTGAAGGATTTGAAGTAAATAAATTAGCTTTATAAATGATACTTTTCTTACAAATATTTTTTGCAAAAATAAACCAGGTAAAATTAGAGGGTATTTTTTTGATTTTGATATTATTTATCATATTAATAGGGATATTTATTTGGTATCAATTTATAGCAAAACCAAAAGAGAATAAAGATTTTATATTATGGCTTGATGAGAAAAGTGAAGTTATTAATTTTAAACAAGAGATAAAAAATATTTTATTACAATTATCAAATCAAATTGCACCATGTAAAAAATGTTTAACTAAAGCTCATCAAATTTGGGATATAAACTCCAGTATAACTTTTAGGTGTTGCAAATGCAAAAGAAAAACAGAATTTGAAGTTGATAGTATTGAAGATATTAAATTTATACTTGATTCTTATATTTCACTTTACATAGATTTTCATTCAACAAATAACAGTAAAATAAAAGATTATTTAAAAGATTATTTAGAATGGGATTTTGATTCTGTAAGAAAAGGAAATTCATTCTACACTGTTTTTGAAATTGAATCTTTAAAAGAAATTGAATCAGAAGTTTTAAGTGTTTCACAAAAAAAGAAAACAAGAAGAATAAGTCAACAAATTAAAAACCAAGTTTGGAATAGAGATAATGGTAAATGTGTTGAATGTGGTTCTAATGAAAAATTAGAATTTGATCATATTATTCCATATTCTAAAGGTGGTGCAAATACTTATCGAAATATTCAACTTTTATGTGAAAATTGTAATAGAGTCAAATCCGATAAAATAGGATAATATAGGATTTGTTCTAAACATGCTGATCAATCAAAACAGCATTTCCATCTGGGTCTAAAACTACAAAACTACCTTTTCCTGAAGTAGTTTCATCTACTTCTGTTTCTAATTTTACACCTTCACTTTTTAAGTGTTGTTGTATGGTTCTTACATCATCAAATTTTGTTAGTTTGTTGGCAGATTCATCCCAGCCAGGATTAAAAGTTAAAATATTATTCTCAAACATTCCTTGAAAAAGACCCACTAAAGAATTTCCGTTTTTGAGAATTAAATAATTCTTTTCGATTTCGCCAGCAAAAACAGAAAACCCTAGTTTTTCATAAAAATCTCTAGATTTATGAATGTCTTTTACTGCTAAACTGATAGAAAATGCACCTAATTTCATAATTATTGGTTTTAGTTGATGTTCTAAAGTTAAGGAATTATTTTTTATGAGATAGTGTTTTTATCTAACGAATGTCATTTCGACTTTAGAAGAAATCTCATAATTTAAACTTTATATAATGAGATTTCTATCTCGAATTTCTGGAGCTGAAAAAGCTCATTTCAAAATTACATTAGGCTTTAGTAAAACAAAAAGTTGGCAAACAAGTTTAGCCCAGATTGAAACGACATCCTTTTTGTTTTTTAACAAAAAGATATAGTGGAAAGCTGGAAATAGCTTCTAAAAAGAATTTTAAAGTTCCATAGACATTAACACCATTTTTAATTCCATATAGGTAAAATCGGCATCAACTTTTTCTTTTAAAGCAGTTAAACCTTTTATTTCGCCAGCTTCCTCTATCTGGTTTCTTATCTTTTTATAGCGTTTTAAATCCATCAACTCCAACACATCTATGTCTCCTGAAGGAATATAATTTGCCAAGTGGTTTTCAATAGTTCCTGCAGTTAAACTGCGCTCTTTGGCGATTTCTTTAATGGAAAGTCCGTTTTTGAAGAGTTCAAAAGAAATCTGTTTTGTGGGTTTTTTATCTTCCTTTTTTTGTTCGTTAAATTTGTTAATTCCGTTTTCTGAGCAATATTTATTGATAACTTCCAGAATTTCATCACCATATTTAGAAACTCGGGTTTTGCCCATTCCTTTAATTTTTAACAACTCTGATGAAGTTCTAGGCATTTCATCGCACATTGCATATAAAGTTTCTTGGGTAAATATTTGGAAAGCAGGTATACTTTCTGCAACTCGAATTTCGTCTCTTAATTCACGTAATTTTAACGCTAAAATTGGGTCACGTTTAGAAGCTACTTTTTTCTTCTTTTTAGGTTCCGTTTTTTGCAATACAGATTTTGCTCTGACTTCTAAATATTTTTTGGTTTTAAAACCATTCGTCATTTTTTGCAATGCAAATAGTTTTTCTTCTAATTTTTCTTGAAGTGAATCAAATTGTTTCGAAAAATCTTTTTTTACAGCCTTATTGTCTGTCGAAAATTGAATAGTATTTATAGGTTTTTCTATGTTATTTTTGGTGTTATTTAAAAAATAATCAATTGCTTTTGTAAATCGTTCTTGAATCTGAGAACTATTTTCTGGCAAGATGTTATCTTCTGAAAGTACTTTTAATTGATTTTTAAATCCGTTTGAAACTTTCATTAAAGCTACAACTCCATCATCTTTTATGGTTTGTAAATGGTCAATTACATCACCTTTTATAGAAGTTTTATTTTTATAGAAAATATCAATTAAACGTGTAGTTGGGTATAAAAAAGGTTGATAATCTAATAGTTCTGCAATTAAATTCAACTGAAACTGTTTTTCAGAATCGTTTAAAATATGTTCATCAGGATGATTTTCTTCTACAGCTTCATTAAAAACACTAACAGTCCTGTCATTTATAATGGCATTACTTGTAATTTTGGTTTTTAAAACCAAACCTTCTAAAGAAGTACACCTACTTAATGCAACATAAGTTTGCCCATGAGCAAAAGAAGCTTCTGCATCAATTATTGCTTTTTCAAAGGTTAAACCTTGACTTTTATGAATAGTAATTGCCCAAGCCAAACGCAAAGGAATTTGTTTAAAAGAACCAATAATATCTTCTTTAATCTCTTTGGTTTCATCGTTAATAGAATAATTTACATTATCCCATAGTTCTTTTTCTGTAACAATTTCATCAATTTCATTGGCACATTGCACAGTTACGTTTTCACGAGAAATATCTGTGACAATTCCTATTTTTCCGTTAAAATATCTTTTTTCAGGTGCAGAATCATTTTTGATAAACATTACTTGCGCACCAATTTTTAATTCTAACTTTTCATCATTAGGAAAAGCATTTTCGTTGAATTTCCCAGAAACTTCTGCTGTAAAAAAATGACTCTTATTTTTTATTTTATTGAGTTCAGAATTGTTGATTAAATTCGCTCTATTATTATGTGTGGTTAGCGTAATAAAACCTTCTTCTTTATCTGGAGAAAAAGATGGATTGTAATTTTTATTTAAAATTTCTGCGGATTCTGTAGATAAAGTATCGTTTCTAACTTCATTTAATATTTTGATAAAAGCTTCGTTTTTCTGACTATAAATATGTTTCAATTCAATAGAAACTACATTCGCTTCTTGATATGCTTTTGAGCTAAAAAAATAGACTGTATTGTAATGTTGTTGCAGTAAACTCCATTCATTGGGTCTAACAACTGGTGCTAATTGTTGCAAATCGCCAATCATTAAAATTTGTGCACCACCAAACACTTTATTACGGTTTTTGTAACGTCTCATTACTTGGTCTATACCATCTAATAAATCAGCTCTAACCATAGAAATTTCATCAATAATAACTAAATCTAACGATTTAATAATATCTATTTTAGTTTTAGAAAACCTTCTTTGTTGTTGGGTGTTTTGAGGTAGAT
>JBGCFX010000007.1:0-4526 GCA_045110395.1 Polaribacter sp. | reverse complement strand
AATAGACAGTTTAAAAGATGAAGCATATATAGTTTCAGAAGAAACTTTAGTACAAATTATGCCAGAAGCTTTTGCTGTGGTTAAAGAAACTGCAAAACGTTTTGTAGAAAACGAAGAAATTGAAGTAACTGCAACTCCTTTTGATAGAGAATTATCAGCAGAAAGAGACAATGTAGTTTTAGAAGGCGATAAAGCTTTTTGGGCAAATTCTTGGGATGCAGCAGGGAAACCTGTTACTTGGGATATGATTCATTATGATGTTCAGTTAATTGGTGGTTCTGTTTTACATCAAGGAAAAGTAGCAGAAATGATGACTGGTGAAGGAAAAACTTTAGTATCTACATTGCCAGTTTACTTAAATGCATTAACAGGAAATGGTGTACATTTAGTTACTGTTAATGATTATTTAGCAAAACGTGATAAAGCTTGGATGGCACCTATGTTTGAGTTTCATGGACTTTCTACAGATTGTATTGACTATCATCAACCAAACTCTGATGCTCGTAGAAAAGCATACAATGCTGACATTACTTATGGTACTAATAACGAATTTGGTTTCGATTATTTGCGTGATAATATGGCTAGTTCTAAAGACGATTTAGTACAAAGAGCACCAAATTATGCCATTATTGATGAAGTAGATTCTGTTTTAATAGATGATGCAAGAACACCATTAATTATTTCTGGTCCAATTCCACAAGGAGACAGACACGAATTTAACGAGTTAAAACCTTTAGTTGCTGATCTTGTTGGTTTACAAAAACAACATTTAGTTAAAGTTTTAGCAGAAGCTAAAAAGTTAATTTCTGAAGGTAATGACAAAGATGGTGGCTTCTTATTATTAAGAGTTTACAGAGGTTTACCAAAAAACAAAGCCTTAATTAAGTTTTTATCACAAGAAGGAATCAAACAAATCTTGCAGAAAACAGAGAATTACTACATGCAAGATAACAACAAGTTGATGCCAGAAGTAGATGAAGATTTATGGTTTGTTGTAGAAGAAAAAAATAATCAAATAGATTTAACTGATAAAGGAATTTCTCATTTATCAGAAAAAACAGAAAATGACAATTTCTTTGTTTTACCAGATATTGGTGTAAAAATAGGAGAAATTGATACCTCTGAAGCATCAAAAGAAGAAAAAGCATCTGAAAAGGAAGAATTATACAAAGACTTTAATATAAAAAGTGAACGTATTCATACAATGAATCAACTTTTAAAAGCCTATACAGTTTTTGAAAAAGATGTAGAGTATGTTGTGATGGAAAACAAAGTAATGATTGTTGATGAACAGACTGGACGTATTATGGATGGGCGTCGTTATTCAGATGGATTACATCAAGCAATTGAAGCCAAAGAAAACTGTAAAATTGAAGATGCAACCCAAACTTTTGCAACTGTAACTTTACAGAACTATTTTAGAATGTACAGAAAACTGTCTGGAATGACAGGAACTGCGATTACAGAAGCTGGTGAATTATGGGAAATCTATAAATTAGATGTTGTAGAAATTCCTACAAATAAACCAATTCAAAGAGATGATAAAGAAGATTTAATCTACAAAACAGCTCGTGAAAAATATAACGCAGTTATAGGTGATATCGTAAAATTAGTCGAACAAAAAAGACCAGTTTTAGTAGGTACAACTTCCGTAGAAATATCAGAATTATTAGGTAGAATGTTACAAATGCGTAAAATTCCTCATAATATTTTAAATGCAAAATTACACAAACGTGAAGCAGACGTTGTTGCAGAAGCTGGTAATCCAGGAGTTGTAACAATTGCAACAAATATGGCTGGTCGTGGAACAGATATTAAATTATCTGATGAAGTAAAAGGTGCTGGTGGTTTGGCAATTATTGGTACAGAAAGACACGATTCACGAAGAGTAGATAGACAGTTAAGAGGACGTGCAGGAAGACAAGGAGATGTTGGTTCTTCTCAATTTTATGTGGCTTTAGATGATAATTTAATGCGTTTGTTTGGTTCTGACAGAATTGCCAAAATGATGGATAGAATGGGATTAAAAGAAGGCGAAGTAATTCAGCATTCTATGATTACCAAATCTATTGAAAGAGCACAAAAGAAGGTTGAAGAAAACAACTTTGGTATCAGAAAGCGTTTGTTAGAATATGATGATATTATGAACGCTCAACGTGAGTTTGTTTATAAGAGAAGAAGACACGCTTTAGATGGTAAACGTTTGCAAGTAGATATTGCAAATATGATTTATGACACTTGTGAAGCGATTGTAAATGCTAATAAAGCAACCAAAAATTTCCAGAATTTTGAATTTGAGTTGATTCGTTTTTCATCTATGACTTCCCCTTTTTCTGAGGAAGATTTCGAGAAATTATCAGAAAAAGAAATTACAGATAAGTTATACGATTTAGTTACAGAACACTACAAAAACAAAATCGAAAGAAATGCAGTTTTAGCATATCCTGTAATTAAAGATGTTTTTGAAAATGAAGGAGATAGATATGAAAGAATTGTAGTGCCTTTTACAGACGGAATTAAATCTTTACAAGTAGTTACCAACTTAAAAGAGGCTTATGAAAGTGAAGGAAAAAGTTTGATAACCGATTTTGAGAAAAACATCACTTTAGCAATTATAGATGAAAATTGGAAAGATCATTTACGTAAAATGGACGATTTAAAACAGTCTGTACAAAATGCATCTTATGAACAAAAAGATCCTTTATTAATCTATAAATTTGAAGCTTTTGAATTGTTTAAAGTCACTGTTGATCAAATAAATAGAGAAGTTTTATCATTCTTATTTAAAGGAGAATTGCCAGAACAAGATAGAAATCAGATTTCGGAAGCACGTCAACAAAAAAGACAAAGTTTAAATACGAGTAAAGCAGATGTTCAGAATACTACTGAACAGGCGATTAATAATTCTAGACAACAATCTCAAGAACCTATTGAAACTATTGTTAGGGAACAACCTAAAATTGGTAGAAACGAAAGAGTTACCATTAAAAATGTAATGAGTGGTGAAGAAAAAGTGGTTAAATTTAAACAAGCTATTCCTTTAATAGAAAAAGGAGAGTTTGTTTTGGTGAATAAATAAATTAATAAAAAGTTCTCGATACAATTTTTCAAAAAAGAAAAATCACTCGAACTGACAGAACTTTTAAATTTTAAGATAAAAAATCCGTTTAGAATTAAATTCTAAACGGATTTTTAAATTATCAATTTATAAAAATATTAAAATCCAGTTCCTGGAGCTTCAGGGCTTTGTGCCTGAGCTTTTTGTAGGTTTAATATCATATACGTACCCAATGCTGTAAGTGCTGCATATTTACCGTAATTTCCTATTTTTTTAATAGCTTCTTTACGAGAAATTTCTTGAGTGTTTTCTATTTGTTTTTTCATGATGTATCTGTTTTAAATTCTCGTTAATTATTCTAAAATTATTTTCTTGTTTAATTTACCAGCATCAGTAAGTAACTGAACTATATAAACACCTGCAGTTAATTTTGGTAAAGAAACATCTTTAGCTCCATTAGAGTTGAATGAAGTATTTAAAACTTGCTCACCAAGAATATTAAATAATTTCACATTCGTATTTCCTTGTTGTAAGCCAACAATGGTTAATGTATTTACATTAGATTTATAGACATTTATATTGTCTAATAAAACATTAACATCTACACTTAAAGAACTTTGAGTGGTATGAATATAAAAACGACCAACACCATTTACATCTTCAGATAGAGTTATTTTGTACTCACTATTCGTTTCATCTAATCTTGTAAAAGTATTCTCTAATCTGTCTTCTAAAAATACTTTTATGTCTTTTGGTAAGTTTAAAGCTTCTGCAGAAAATGTAATTTCTTTTCCTGTTGATGCTTTCATTCCAATAGGAATAATCATATTTTCATAATCAGAATTTGGTAAAGATTGACGTGTAAAATCTACTCCTTGGCTATTGCTAACTAAGTGAGAATAAATACTAAAGTTATTTGCTGTTCCTGTAAAAGTTCCCACATCAAAACTTGGGTCTAAACCTTGTGTTTTACCTTCTAAATAATTAATGCTTGTATAATCATTATTACTTCCATCAGTCATCATCAATTTAATAAAAGGTTTGCTTATAGTAGCATTCTTATACAAGGTTTTACCTGTTTGATGCGATAACTTAGTAGCATCTATAGTAAAATTACTCGCTGTAGAATTAGCAGCATTTACAAAGAAACCTTGACCTGGATGTATATAATCTGTTCCTGTTAAAGCTACATAACCAGCTCCACCAGATTTGTTATTATCAAAAACATAAACTGTTTGATGCGTTCCTGTTAAATTCGTAGAATTACTAGTAACTAAATCACTTACCAAAATATAAGAAGCATAAGGATTTCCTTCTAAGTTCCAGTTATTTACTCCTGAATTCTGAGTAATCGTACTCAATAAATTGTCTGTTTTTAAGGTACCTGCAAAACTAACATAGCCATTTGTTGTTGCATCTCTTTTAATAGAATACCCTTGACCTGTGCCAAAAGTTCCTGAATTTGCAG
>JBGCFX010000006.1:0-18909 GCA_045110395.1 Polaribacter sp. | reverse complement strand
TGTGCAGGTTTTTGATTCTTGGGGAGGAATGTTATCTCCAGTAGATTATCAAGAATTTTCTTGGCAATATATTCAGCAGATTATTGATGCTTTAAAAGATGAGATTCCAGTAATTGCTTTTGGTAAAGGTTGTTGGTTTGCTTTAGATAAAATGGCAAAATCAGGTGCATCAGCTTTGGGTGTAGATTGGACGTGTTCTGCAAGAAATGCTCGTTATTTATCTGGTGGGAATATCACTCTACAAGGTAATTTCGATCCTTCAAGATTATTTTCTCCACCATCAGAAATTAAGAAAATGGTTACACAAATGATTAACGAATTTGGCAAAGACAAATACATAGTAAATTTAGGACATGGCATTTTACCAAACATTCCTTTAGATAATGCAAAAGCCTTTATAGATGCTGTAAAAGAGTATAAAAGCCCATTTTAATCTTTCCAAAGGGAAGAGAATTAGGAGTTTATAGAGTTTGAGTTTCCTTTCCTTAGGAAAGGACTAAGGATAGGAAAATGATTAAAAACATACTTTCAGGAATAAATGCTTACGCTGGTGCTTTTGGTTTAATATCAAAACTAAAACTCTGGAAATATTTTGCAGTTCCAATGGTAATTAGTATGTTAACAGCAATAATTATTGGTTTTACAGCTTACGGATTATCAGATAATATTGGTGTTTTCTTAGCAAAAATCTGGATTTGGGATTGGGGAAAAGAAACTGTTACAACCATCACATCAATTGTTGGTGGAATTTTTGTTTTAGTAATTGGTTTAATTCTGTATAAACATATTATCCTGGCTTTATCTGCGCCTTTTATGAGTCCAGTTTCAGAGAAAATAGAAATTCATATCAATGGAAAGTTAAAATATCAACATAGAAAAACATCTTTTCAAGAACAATTAATAAGAGGAATTCGTATTAATTTTAGAAATTTAGGAAAAGAATTGTTGGTAACAATACCTATTTTATTGTTGAAATTTATTCCTTTAGTAAATATATTTTCTACTATTCTATTATTTTTAGTACAAGCTTATTATGCTGGTTTTGGTAATATGGATTATACTTTAGAACGTCATTTAAAGTACAAAGAAAGTGTTGATTTTGTTGGGAGAAATAAAGGTTTTTCTATCGGAAATGGAATCGTATTTATTTTGTGCTTGTTAATTCCTGTTATAGGAATTATTATAGTTTTACCTTTATCTGTAACAGCAGCATCCGTAAAAACTGTTGAGTTATTGAATCATCAAAAAGAAAAATAATGATTGCAGATTTTAAAACACATTCTTTAGAGTTGCTTCAAGAAAAAGATTTTTGGAGATTGTGTAACTTTATGGTTTCTAATGAAGATCGTTTTAAACTGTATATGCCATCTACTTTAGCTCAAAATTTAACTCCAGATTTATCAACAAGATTTGTAAAAGAAAAATCTGTTCTAATGGAAAAGAAAGAAGAGTTTGTATTTGTTTTAAAAAATACTGAAGAAAGAACAATTGAAGGAATCTTCTATCTAAAAGAAATAGATTATAATAAGAAACAAGCCGAATTTGCTTATGCAATTGGTTATCAAATTGAAGGAAAAGGTTTCACAACCAAAGTTGTAAAAGCACTTTCTGAATATGCATTTGATATTTTAGAACTAAAAACACTCCAAATTATTACACATAAAACAAATATAGGCAGTGTTAAAGTTGCAGAAAATTGTAATTTCAACTGGATTAAAACACTAAAAAAATCATTTACTCCAACAGGTTTAAAACCTTTAGATATGGAGTTATACGAAATCTATAATGAAAAATAAATTCTACAAATACATAGAAAACTTACAAGACCAAATAACTTCTAAACTAGAAGAAGTAGATGGTAAAGTCAAATTTCAAGAAGATATTTGGAAAAGAAAAGAAGGTGGAGGAGGAAGAACAAGAGTTATAGAAAATGGTGGTGTTTTCGAAAAAGGTGGTGTAAATATTTCTGCAGTTCATGGAGAATTACCAGAAGTATTAAGAAATCAGTTTAAAGTAAAAGAAGGAAACTTTTTTGCTTGTGGTTTGAGTTTAGTTTTGCATCCTAAAAACCCATTTGTGCCAACTGTTCACGCAAATTGGCGTTATTTTGAAATGTATGATGAGTCAGGTAATATTGTAACCCAATGGTTTGGTGGAGGTCAAGATTTAACTCCTTATTATTTATTTGATAAAGATGCAACTCATTTTCATACAGTTTGTAAATCTGCTTGCGACAAACACAATTCAGAATTTTATCCAAAATTTAAAAAAACTTGTGATGAATATTTTTGGAATTCCCACAGAAACGAAGCACGAGGAATAGGAGGTTTATTTTTCGATTATTTAAAAGAGACAGAAGAATATACAATAGAAGATCGTTTTAATTTTGTGACAGAAATTGGTGATAGTTTTTTAGAAAGTTATATTCCAATTGTTAATAACTGTAAAAATATGCCTTTTAAAACAGCGCATAAAGACTGGCAAGAAGTTAGAAGAGGACGTTATGTAGAATTCAATTTGGTACACGATAGAGGTACTTTATTTGGTTTAAAAACGAACGGAAGAATAGAGAGTATATTAATGAGTCTACCACCAATAGTGCAATGGAAGTATAATCATCAACCAGAAAAAGGTTCTGAAGAAGATAGATTACTAAAAATTTTGGCAAAACCTCAAGAATGGGTTTTATGATAAAATAAATAAAATTTTATTTTATTTTCTTATTAACAATTGTATGTCATAGTTATCAACAAATTGTTAACAACTATAAACCGACTATAAATAAAAGCTTCTTAAAATTTATAATTTAGTAGTAGAAAATTTTACCATAAATAAATTTTATGTGTAAAAACCTAAAACTATAAAAATGAGACAACTCCTAACTCTGCTATTATTTTTTATAAATTGTATTAGTTTTGCCCAAAGTAATAAAATTGACACCTATAAATTCAGTCAAGATTTTGGACAAATTATACAAGATTTATCAGACAATTATATTTACTTGAAAGACAAAAAAACAGATTTTAACTGTGTAATGGAAAAATATTCTAAAGTTTTTTCTAAAGTTAGAACCAAACAAGAGAAAGTATTATTTTTTGAATACTTATTGGACGAGTTTTATGACAGCCAATTAATTTTAAATACGGCAACAAAATCTTCATTTAGATTACATTCGCCAATTTATGTTGCTTTTAGGGATGGTAAATTTTTTATTCAAAATATTTGGTCTTCGCAAATGAAAAGTTTTGGTAATAATATTATTGGTGCAGAGGTTATCAACTTTAATAGCAAAGATTTTAATAATGTAATCGATAATTTCCCTACTCAATGTTCTAATAAAAGTGTATCTGAAGTAAGAGAATGGATTGCCAATAAAGTACTTGCTGGGAGGTATAATGAACCAAGAATTTTAACGTTAAAATTAGTTGATGGCAGAAAAATAAGTTTAGATGTAGATGATATTAAAGTAAAAAAAGAAAATAGTCTTTTATCAGTTTCTAAAAAAAATGGAATAGCCATTATTAAAATTAATAACTCTTTAGGGAACAAAAATTTGATCAGACATTTTGATAATAAATTAAATTCCGTTTTAGATTCTAAAGGTTTAATTTTAGATTTAAGAAATACTGCAGATATTGGTAGTTCTTATAATGCTAGGGCTATATTAAGTAGGTTTATAAAATCTGAATTACCTTATCAAAAACATATTACTAAAGAAAAATATGGTAACAACCCAGAAATTATAAAAAGTCGTTTAGAATACGTTAGTCCTAGAGGTATCCAATATAAACAACCAGTAGTTGTTCTTGTAGGAAGATGGACAGGAAGTGTTGGAGAAACCATTGCAATTGGTTTAGATGGTATGAATAGAGCCAAAATAGTGGGTACTGAAATGGAGAAATTAGCAGGTTCTGTAAAAGATTATTCTTTTAAAAACCGTAATTATGGCTATACAATTTCTACAGACAAGTTGTACCATATAAATGGTTATAAGAGAGAAGATTTTATACCAGAATTTTATATTTCTCAAAGAAATAACTTAAATGATATCGTTTTAAATACGGCTTTAGGCTTGTTTAAAATTAAGACCAACAGTAATTTTGTTACACGAGAATCTGAGACAAATAATACTGTGGTTTCTAAATTAGATTAAAAAGGACTTCATTAATCTTAAAAGTAAAATTAAACTTAAGTTAATACAAGGTTAATACAACTTATTTTAAAGAATGTAGAAAATCATTTTCTTATTTTTGAAAATGCACAAAAAAATTAGACTTCTAATTATAGTATCTGTTATTGGTTTGTTATCCTTATCTCTTATTCAAGGATATTTAATTAATAATACATACAAATTAAAAAAAACTGCTTTTATTTCAGAAACTAGAAAATCTATTTCTAGATTAGATGATTTATCACCCACTTTAGATACTATAAATGACTTGTGGCAAGACAATTTTTTGAATCTTGTTGCAGATTATTATGTAAATAAAATTACCAAAAAAGAAGTTTTAAATAGTTTAAATTCATTTACAGATTCTATAAATGAAACCTACATTTTAAAATACGAAAAAGAGCTTCAAAAGAAGAAAATTGGTTACGACTTAAAGTTTCAGAAATTAGTAAACACTATTATTGTTTTAGACAGTTTAGGTATTAAAAACGATACTATTTTTAATTCAGAAAAATCGAATTCTTTTCATTTGCTAGGGCGAAAATTCCCCAAAGAAGAAGGGCATAGAGTTAGTAATTCTATGTGGTTAACAGACCATACTTTTGATAGAATGGTTGATGGTAAAATGAAGTCCATTACTTATAATTTACAGTTTCAAACAGAAGATAGAATGAATATAGAAGGTTGGGAAAAAATTGTTTTAAAAAGAATGGCCAGTTTACTTTTAACATCAGTTTTTATCTTTTTATTAGTCTTTGGATTGCTCTATTACTCCATTAAAAATTTTATTACTCAAAAGAAAATCGCAGACATTAAAACCGATTTTGTAAATAATATTACACACGAACTAAAAACACCATTATCAACATTAACTTTGGCAACAAAAATGTTAAAACTTAATGAGGTTGTTACTTCTTCAGAAAATGCAAATAGTATTGTAAATACAATAGAAAGGCAGAATAAACGTCTTCAAAAACTCATAGATCAAGTTTTAAATAACTCTCTAGGTTATCAAGAAATTAAACTGCAAAAAGAAGTTGTAAATGCTAATGAATATTTGAATATGATTGTTGATGATTTTCAACTTTCTTTAAATTCAAAAAGTATAATTATTAATAAAAATATCAACCTTGATAAAGAAATTATTATTGATAAGTTTTACTTAACAACTGCCATTTTAAACATTTTAGAGAATGCAGTAAAATATGGAAAAGAAAATTTAGAAATTACAATTTCTGCTGAATCTTATGATGATTTTAAACTTTCTATTGCAGATACTGGAATTGGAATTCCAAAGAAAGAAATTCCTTTTTTGTTTGATAAATTTTACAGAGTGGGTAACAAAGAAGTACATAATGTAAAAGGTTTAGGCTTAGGTTTGTATTATACAAATCAAATTATAAAAGCACACCAAGGAGAAATCTTTGTTATTAGTGAAGAAAACAAAGGAACAATGTTTACTATAAAAATACCTGTAAATTAATGGTAGAAAACAAACACATTTTATTAGCAGAAGATGATGCAGATTTTGGGAGCATTCTAAAACAATATTTAGAAATGTCTGGCTTTTCTGTAGAATGGGCAAAAGATGGAGAAGAAGCTTTAGAAATTTTCAAAAAAGGTAATTTTAATATATGTGTTTTAGATGTTATGATGCCAAAATTAGATGGTTTTTCAGTTGCAGAACAAATTATAGAAATGAACCCAGAAATTCCTTTTATCTTCTTAACTGCTAGAAAAATGAAAGAAGATAAATTAAAAGGATTAAAATTAGGTGCAGACGATTATGTTGTAAAACCTTTTGAAGCAGATGAATTGGTTTTAAGATTAAATAATATTCTAAAAAGAACCCAAAAATCATCAATACTATCAGTTGCAATAGAAGAAATAATTATTATTAGTAAGTATCAATTCAATACAAAAAGGTTAGAATTAATTTTTGATAAAAAAGTACAGAGATT
Organism: Polaribacter sp.; assembly: GCA_045110395.1. GTDB lineage: Bacteria > Bacteroidota > Bacteroidia > Flavobacteriales > Flavobacteriaceae > Polaribacter. Next base: position 12,777 of record JBGCFX010000006.1, on the reverse strand, counting down.
AACTGAAAAAGAAGGCGAATTAATTCAGTTTTTATATCAACATAAAAACCAACTTTTAAAGAGAGAAGAAATATTAAAGTCAGTTTGGCAAAATGACGATTTTTTCTCTGGCAGAAGTATGGATGTTTTTATCAGTAGATTGCGTAAATATTTTAAAGATGATACATCAATTTCTATAAAAAGTATTCGCGGAATTGGTTTAGAGTTTAAAGTTAGTGAAACTTGATTTTTAAAAGTTGCAAAGCAACGCATCAAAAATCATCAGTTGAATTAATCCCGCTTTTTAGCGGGATCTCTTTTTAAGTTTTCATAATTATATAAATAATCTGTGTTTAAGTGAATGCAATATTCTGTTAACGTTAATGATGGGTTAACGTGCTGAAAATGTATTTTTTAAACTTAAAACAATTTTACATTTGTTTCATAATAATTTAAAACTATACATTATGAAACATTTATTTTTAGTAACAGTATTCGCATTATTTTTAGGAAACAGTTTTTATGCACAAACAACTCCAAAACCTCCAAAAACGCCATCAACATCAACTACTTCAAAAGGAACCTCATATTCCATTACTTTTGATACAGATGATGCAGAAGACAACTCATCAGTCTCTATAAAAAGAAACGATGACATTTATAAGTTTAACGCAAGATTTCATGAAAATAAAACAGGTAGTATCAAAAAACTTTTAATAGATAAATTAGGGAAATCTAATTTGAATATTTCAGGAAATACTTATAGATGGATAAAAAATGAAGATGGAGAAAAATTATATGATTGTAAATTAACAGACAACACTTTAAAGATTTATGTTGATAAAGAATATGCAAATTCTAAAATAGTAGCTATGATGGACGAATTTGGTACTATTTTAAAAGACGCTATTTCTGGTACAGATTCTAAAAAAGAAGCAAAAGAAAATGCAGAAAGAGAATTAAAAAGTGCTGAGAGAGCATTAGCAAGAGCAAAAAGAGAAGTAGAAAGAATAAGAAGAAAAGCTAAAAATTAAATCAACCAAACTTTAAATTATATTTAGTTTAAAAGCTAAAAATTGAATTTTTAATCATAAAATTCATTTTTTAGCTTTGTTTTTTGCGGATAATTTAAAAATAACATTTTTTTAAGAAGATTTTTCAAGGTAATAATGAATGAAAAACCAACGAAATTTAGTATTTTTGCATTCTGAAAAAACAGAAAAAAATGGCAAGATTTGAATTAAAGTTACCAAAGATGGGAGAAAGTGTTGCAGAAGCAACCATAACTTCTTGGTTAAAAGAAGTTGGTGACACTATAGAATTAGATGAAGCTGTTGTAGAAATTGCTACAGACAAAGTAGATTCTGAAGTGCCTTCTGAAGTAGAAGGAACTTTAGTAGAAATTTTATATCAAAAAGATGATGTAGTTGCAGTTGGTGAAACCATAGCTGTTATAGAAATTGAAGGAAAAGATGGAAATGCTGTTTCTAATAATCCCGAAATTTCGGGAGAGAAATCTCATGAAGTAGAAAAATCACAAATTGCTGCAGTAGAAAAAACAATAGAAAAAGCTGCAGAAGTAGTAGCTGTTCCTATTACTAAAACTTCTGATTCAGGTAAATTTTACTCGCCTTTAGTTAGAAATATTGCGCAAACAGAAGGTGTTTCTATGAGCGAATTAGAAAATATTTCTGGTTCTGGTAAAGACAATAGAGTTACTAAAGAAGATATTCTTAAGTATATAGAAAATAGAGGGAAATCATCAGAAACTACTCCAGTTCCTGCTAAAGTTGAAACACCAAAACAAGTTGAAAAACCAACAGCAAAAACAGTTGCCAAAGCTGCACCAGTTTCTGTAAATGGAGGTGATGAAATTATAGAAATGAGCAGAATGGGTAAATTGGTTGCCAAACATATGGTAGATTCTGTTCAGACTTCTGCACATGTGCAATCTTTTATAGAAATTGATGTTACCAATATTGTAAAATGGAGAGATAAAGTAAAAGATGCATTCTTAAAAAGAGAAGGAGAGAAGCTTACTTTTACGCCTATTTTTATGCAAGCAATTGCAACTACAATAAAAAAATATCCTTTAATTAATATTGCTGTTCAAGGTGATTCTATCATTAAAAAGAAAAATATTAATCTAGGAATGGCAGCAGCTTTACCTGATGGAAATTTAATTGTACCTGTAATTAAAAATGCAGATCAATTAAATTTAGTGGGTATGACAACTGCTGTAAACGATTTGGCAAATAGAGCAAGAAACAACGCTTTAAAGCCAGATGATATTCAAGATGGAACTTATACTGTTACCAATGTTGGTGGTTTTGGTTCTATTATGGGAACACCAATTATAAACCAACCACAAGTAGCTATTTTGGCTTTAGGAGCTATTAGAAAAGTACCTGCAGTAATCGAAACTTCTGAAGGAGATTTTATAGGAATTAGACAAAAGATGTTTGTTTCTCATTCTTATGACCATAGAGTTGTAAATGGTGCTTTAGGAGGAATGTTTATTAAAACCTTAAAAGAAATTTTAGAAGCTTGGGATTTGAATCAAGATTTTTAAAAAGAAGAAATACATAGAATTATAAAACGCTCACAATTTGTGAGCTTTTTTTTTACCTTTTTTAGGTGAATTCCATAAAAAAGTAAACGCCGTTTTTTTCAAAACGACGTCTTACCAAGTAAACTAATAAAACCAAGTATTAGTAACACTATCAGAAGTTAGCTTTCTGATAAATTTTTATTCAGAGTAGGGTTTATGGTTGTAACTTAATACCCTTTTTAATTTCCATTTGTTGTTTTCTAGAATCCATACATGCGTAAAATCTGCAATTCCTACAGTTTTAAATTCGCCATTTTGTTTTTGTTGAAACGTATGTTTTCCTTTTTGAATAGCTCCATATAATTTGCCATTATTTTTTAGTGTAAAAACTTGTAAAGAGTTTTCTACTAAATTTCTTTTGTTGATGCCTGGGTTTTTACAAACACCATTTTTTACAGCTAAAATAAATCCATCTCTATCTTGTACACCAGCTATATCATGATAAAATTCAAAATTTTCTGCAATGATAGGTGCTAATTTTTCAACTTCACATAAGTTGAAAGTTCTTTTAAAAATGATACTGTCTTTTGCTTTTAAGGTTTTAAACAAATCAGACTTTTTATCAACTTGAGCCTTAGAAATTAGTGTAAATAAAAGCATTGCAATAAATAATAAAATTTTAAATATAAAAGACTGTTTTATAGGTTCAAAAAATGAATTCATAGCTAGTTAATGAGTTTGGTTGGTTAGGTTGGTTGTTTTTAGAAATCTCGAGGTTGTTGCCAACCTCAAGAAATCATAGTTTTGGTTGATTGATTTTTGGTTGATTTTTATTTTTTAGAAATACCTCCTCCAGAAGAAGATCTTTTATTCACCTTTGCTGGGTTTCCTTTAAAGTCTATATCTCCACCACTTGTAGCTTTTGCATCTAATTTCTCTGAAGCATAGATATTTATATCTGCACCACTTGTTGCTTTTGCAATTACATTTTTGCTTTCTAAATCATAAGCATCTATAGAAGCACCACTTGTTGCACTAGAAGCGTGGTTTTTAGATTTTCCAGAAATTTTAATATCAGAACCACTTGTAGAACTCGTTTCTACACTAATGGCATCCACAGAAATTCTTATGTCTGCTCCACTTGTAGCTGTAATCGAAATTTCGTCAGTTTTTATGGTATCTTCTCCATAAACATCACTACCACTTGTTGCTCTTAGAGAGTTTAATTGTGTAACAGTTACGTATACTTTTCTAGCTTTAGCTCTCCAAATATTTTTTTCTGAATATACTTTTAAAACCCCATCTTTTACTTCTGTAATAATAATATCGTGCAAATTTTCATCAGCTTCTACAGAAATTTTATGGTTTTTACCTTGACTAATATATAGGTCTATTCCTGTGCTTACTTTAATACCTGTAAAATCTTCAGATACTTTTCTTTCTTCAGTAACCACATTTCTATTACCATTAATTCTATTGAATATATCTACGTTACAAGATGTAAAAATGGTTGTTATAAATAAAATGGCTACTGTTTTTGTAATAAAATTTTTCATGAGTTTAGGTTTTGTTTTAGATTGTAAATGTCTATTATAAGACGCTTTAAATCAAAGTAAGGTTACTCAATTGTTTGTTTTTATATCTGAATTGTATTAAAAAGTTTCTTCTTCAAGAATTTCATCTTCTTTTTCTTCAACTTCCTTTACACAATCTGTGCATTCTAGATTACTATCTGACATTTTAAAATAATGATTTGCCATATCTCTATCATAAATATCTTCTTTGTTATCTATATGATATAGAAAACTTTTTGTTGAATTATCAAAATAAATATTCATATTTTTTGGGAGATATAAGGTAATATCGACTTCTTCATCTTTCCAAATGTTTTTATATTCTGATATAAAAAAAGCATCTATAACAATCGTATTTCCATCAATATTAATATTATGCTTAATTTTCTCAGCATTTTGTTTTGCTTTATAGCTGCTTTTTCCACGAGATTCTTTTTGAATTACATAATAAGCTTTGTCAGAATTACTTTTCTTAACATCTACCTTTATATTATTGGTATACACCATTTTTCGGTCGTTAATTTCTACTTCTTGTTTACGAGTAGATCTTCTTAAGTTATGTTGATAATAAATGTTATCATCATTCTGCATTTTTAAAACAATAGTATCATTAGCAACCATATTTAATGGTTCTTTTTTAATGTTTTCGCCATAATTTGCATGAGAGGTACCAAATTCTAAACCTGTAAAAATGATGGTTAATAAAGCTACAATCCAAATACCTAATAAAGTTAAAGAAGTTGGTTTACTTATTTGTTTTACACTGCTAGATAAAATTCTTAACCCTAATACAAATAATACTAAAAACGGAATACCAACTAATAAAAAGGCAGCTAATGTTAATAACCAAGTTGGTATAGTTGCATCATAGAAAAATGGTGGATATTGTAACATTTCTCCATCAAATTCTAAAAACTCTAAACTTCCTACAGAAAACCCTCCAATAATTAGAGATAAAATAACAGCGGCTGCAACAAAAACTAAAATTGCACCAATAAATTTACCAATCACTTTAAAGAAAACTAAAATAATTTTACCTAAAGCGTTTAAAAAATCTTGTAACCCGTTATTTTTTTTTGTCTTTGCTGAAAAAGTTTTGCTCATCTTGTCAGAAAATTCATTGGCACCATCTTTCAATTTTTCGGATGCTTGGTTGGCTGCATTTCTAACGCTATCAGAAACGTTACTAAATTCATTTCTAATTTTTTTCTCAATATTATCAATGTTTACAGGTTCTCCCTCCATTTGCAATTTTTCTGCTGTAGTTTTAGCTTCTGGCAACAAAATCCAAAGAATAATGTATAATAAAATACCAAAACCAGCACCAAAGAACAAGGCTAATAAACCAAGACGAATCCAAATTGGGTCTACATCAAAATAATGTGCAACACCAGAGGCAACACCACCAACAAATTTATCATCTGAGTCTCTAAATAATTTTTTACCAGATGTATTATTTCTTTGATATGAGTAACTAGATTCTGAGTAAGCTTCTTCAGCTTCTGCATAATCTTCTGGCTGTCCCATAATTTTAATAATGTCATCTATATCACCTTCATTTACAACTTGTCTTGCATCAGTAATTTTTTCTGATAAAAGCTCGCTAATTCGTGCTTCTATATCTGCAATAATTTCGTTTTTTCCTTGAGGATCATCACTTAAAGACTTAGAAATAGATTCTAGATATCTTCTTAATTTCTGATAGGCAACTTCATCTATATGGAAGAAAAATCCGCCTAAATTTATATTTATAGTCTTATTCATTTGTCGTTGCTTTTTTACTAGTTACTTGGTTTACTGAGTTGATTAAATTGTTCCAGGTTTTGTTTAATTCCTTTAAAAACATTCCTCCGTTTTCGGTTAAAACGTAATACTTTCTTGGTGGTCCAGAAGTAGATTCTTCCCATCTATAAGTTAATAAACCTGCATTTTTAAGGCGAGTCAATAACGGATATATGGTACCTTCTACCACAATCATATGCGCACTTTTTAGCGTAGAAAGAATTTCAGAAGTATAAGCATCACCATTTTTTAAAATGGATAAAATGCAATATTCTAAAACACCTTTTCGCATTTGTGCCTTTGTGTTTTCTATTTTCATTTATTAGTATGTGTTAAGAAGCCCATCCTAACCTTCCCAAAGGGATGGAGCTGTTGTGTGGACATTTTGTTCGTTAAAATCATTTTATAATTATTTTTTCTTTTGATTTTTTTATTTTCAATCATTTCCTTTCTTAGAATGGATTAAGAGAGGTTTTTATTTTACAAACTTTATCGTAAAAGGATATTTGTAACTTTCTCCTTCTCTTGCTTTCAATGAAGCAATAATTACGAGCGCGATTCCTATTAAATAAATAATTCCTGTAATTGAACCAAACCCTATAAATCCAAAAATGTTATGAAAATCTAAATCGAAATTTATATGATTGTTGAATCTGTTCCAGTTTCTAAAAATTGATCCAAATGCAAAAGGAATAAATGCAATTGATATTAAAAAGATGTAAAGTGTATAACTTAAATTAAAGTTTACAGCTTCTTTACCTTGTTGATCTAAAAAAGGACTTCTGTCTTTTAAAGTTTGCCAAGCAATTAAAGGAGCAACTATATGCCCAAAAGGAAATACAAAACCTGCAAAAGCAGAAATGTGTAATAGAAATGCGTTGGTTTCTTCGTTATTTTTTTTCATAATTATAAAATCTATATAATACTTTCTTATGCAAATATATATCCTTTAAAAGGTATTATGCAATACATAGTACTATTATTAACATTATTTTAACATTATTTACTTTTGATATATAATTTATAAAATGCTGAAAAGTATTGATTTTATTGACTTTAAATAATTTTTGAGTATCTTGTGACCAAGTTTAAGAAATAAAATAAAAATATAAAGGATTACTACTTTTAAAGAATAATAAATGAAATTTACGCCAATAAAAGTCAACTTTTTTAACTTTATAAAGCTTCCATTAGCGTTTTTTGGTGGTGTTAGAGTAAAATCGATTACAGATAATGAAGTGATTGTTACTATAAAACATAGATGGTTTAATCAAAACCCTTTTAAAAGTATGTTTTGGGCTGCTCAAGGAATGGCTGCAGAATTACCAACAGGACTTTTAGTAATGAAAGCAATAGACAATTCTAAGCGAAAAGTATCTATGTTGGTCACACATCAAGAAGCAGATTTTTTTAAAAAAGCAACTGGTAGAATTACATTTTCTTGTAAAGGAGGTAATGAAATTAGAAATGCGATTCAGCAATCTATTAAAACAGGAGAAGGTCAAGTAATTGTTTTAACTTCTGAAGGAGTAAATGAAGATGGAGTAGTAGTTTCTAAATTTAGTTTTCAATGGAGTTTAAAAGTGAAGAAATAATATTATTTTTTCTTTTGATATAATTTAGGCCTTTCTTCATTATAATCACAATCTTGAAAAATACCACAAGATACATTAGAACGAACTAAAGATTTTGTGATTTCAAATTGCTTCGAAAAAGCTTCTATTTCTGGTGATAAATATTTCATAATCAATTTAATTATTTATAGAAAACAAAAATAAAACTAATTTTAAAAATTGATTTCTTATATAATCATAAGAAATTACTAAATTTAGTTTTTAATGTAACAAAATCGAATTTAAATCAACTTACAATTAAGAAATAAAACTAAAATATGTTTCAAGATAAATTACCAAGCAACAGATCAAATATGAATGCACACGAAATTGATTATAAAATTTTCGGTGAAGAAATGCAATTTGTAGAAATTGAATTAGATCCAGAAGAAGGAGTAGTTGCAGAAGCTGGTACTTTTATGATGATGGACGACCAAATTAAAATGAACACCATTTTAGGAGATGGTTCTAATCAAGAAAAAGGACTTTTAGGCAAAATATTTTCGGCAGGAAAACGAATTTTAACAGGAGAAAGTTTATTTATGACCGTTTTTACAAACGACGGAATTGGAAAAAAACAAATTTCTTTCGCTTCTCCTTATCCAGGAAAAATTATCCCAATAGATTTGAATGAATTTGGGGGTAAATTTATCTGTCAAAAAGATGCTTTTTTATGTGCAGCAAAAGGAGTTTCTATTGGTATTGAATTCTCAAAGAAATTAGGAAGAGGTTTATTTGGTGGCGAAGGTTTTATCATGCAAAAAATGGAAGGTGATGGTTTGGGATTTATTCACGCTGGTGGAACAATGGCAAAAAAAGTATTAAAATCTGGCGAAATTTTAAAAGTAGACACTGGTTGTATTGTTGGTTTTACACAAACTGTAGATTATGATATTGAGTTTGTTGGCGGAATTAAAAACACCGTTTTTGGTGGTGAAGGTTTGTTTTTTGCCACTTTAAAAGGACCAGGAACTGTCTATATACAATCTTTGCCTTTTAGCAGATTGGCAGGTAGAGTACTTTCTATGGCACCTAGATCAGGAAAAGGTGGAAGAGGAGAAGGTAGTGTTCTAGGAGGGATAGGAGATTTATTAGATGGCGATAATCGTTTTTAAATACCTTTGATTTTATAATATTCAAATTATTTAAAATGCACAATACGTATAAATTTATTGTTTGTATCTTTCATCAAAATGTAAATGTCAAAATAAATAACCAATGAAACCTATAAAATTTTTCAGCATTCTTTTATTCGTAATCAATTATACATATAGTCAAAAAAAAGAAGTAAAAATAAAAACAACAAAACTTTCTGAACAGGTTTTTATGTTAGAAGGTAGAGGAGGTAATATTGGTCTTTTTATAGGTAAAGATGCTATTTTTATGATAGATGATCAGTTTGCTCCTTTAACGCCAAAAATATTGGCAGCTATCAAAGAAATTACTCCAAAACCAGTAAATTATTTGGTAAACACACATTGGCATGGAGATCATACAGGTGGCAATGCAAATATGCAAAAAGAAGGCGCTTTAATTGTGGCTCATAATAACGTTAGAAAAAGAATGAGTCTAGATCAGGTAATTAGAGGTAGAACAAAAAAAGCTGCACCAAAAGAAGCTTTACCAATAATTACTTTTGCAGATGATTTAATGATGCATATTAATAATGACGATATTTTTATTTCTCACATTCATAGTGCTCATACAGATGGAGATGCATTGGTTTTTTTTACAAACAACAACATTTTGCATACAGGAGATGCCTATTTTCAAGGTGCTTTTCCTTACATAGATTTAGCTTCTGGAGGAAGCATAAATGGTTATATAGAAGGCATTAATAAAATGATTCTATTAGCAAACTATACAACAAAAATTTTGCCTGGTCATGGCAAAGTTTCTAATAAAAAAGAGCTTATTGCTTACAAGAAGATGCTATTAGCTTTAAAAACAAGTGTGCAAATAGAAATTGATAAAGGAAAAACGTTAGAAGAGGTAAAAAATAACAAAGAAATTACTAAAGATTATGCACATTATAGTAGCTGGATAACTGAGGAAAAAATTAGAGAAACCATTTATAAAAGTTTAACTAAATAAAAAAAATCTCAAACATTTCTGTTTGAGATTTTAGTAGCGAGGAGCAGATTTGAACTGCCGACCTCAGGGTTATGAATCCTGCGCTCTAACCAACTGAGCTACCTCGCCATTAGGTTTTGAGGCTGCAAATATAATCGAATTTTATAAACTACCAAGATGTGTTTTTAATTTTTTTTAAATAGAATTAATACCTATATTGTCAGCCTAAGAAATATATCAATGGATAAAGTACAATACGAACTAGAAATACCCATTCACGCATCACCACGTATGCTATATCAATATATTTCATCTCCATCTAATTTACAAGAATGGTTTGCAGATAAAGTAAATTCTAGAGGTAAAATATATAGTTTTATTTGGGATGGTGAAGAAGAGGAAGCAGAGTTAATAACCAAAAAAACTGATGATAGAATTCGTTTTAAATGGTTAGAAAGTGAAGATGATGAAAGTTTTTTCGAAATTAAAATTCAAGTTGATGCTTTAACCAAAGATGTTTCTTTAATTATTACCGATTTTGCTGATGATGAAGACGAAGTAGAAGAGGCAAAACAATTGTGGGAAAATCAAATAGACGAATTAAGACATACAATTGGCGCATAAAATTCTTATTGATAAAAAATAAAACTCAACATTTATTGTTGAGTTTTTTTATGTCTAAATCTTTTAAATACATTAATTTTGTATCCATAAATTATTAGTTATGATTAACTTTAATGGAGAATTAGTTCATTCTGAAAACATACAACTTTCTGCAGAAAATAGAGCGTTTAAATACGGTGATGGTATTTTTGAAACCATAAAAATAGTGAACAAAAAAGTCGTTTTTTGGGAAGATCATTATTTTAGATTAATGGCTTCTATGAGAATGTTGCGTATGAAAATTCCGATAGAATTTACGTTAGAATTTTTAGAGCAAGAAATTTTAAAAACAGTAGCAGCTCAGGATTCTGCAAATTCATACAGAGTTCGTTTAAATATTTTTAGAAAAGATGGTGGTTTTTATACACCAAAAACAAATAAAATTGATTTCACTATAGAAGTTAGAGAAAGTAATTATCAAACTAAAGAAATCTATTCTTTAGATGTTTATAAAGATTTTTATAATTACTCTGGTCTTTTATCAACCATAAAAACAAATAATAGAATGCTAAATACGTTGGCAAGTATTTTTGCTGATGAGAATGATTTTGACAATTGTATTTTATTAAATGAAAAAAAAGGAGTTGTAGAAGTAACCAATGGTAATATTTTTATTATTAAAGGAAATATTATAAAAACACCTGCCTTAACAGAAGGTTGTATTAAAGGAATTACGCGTAAAAAAGTAATTGAGATTCTTTCTAAAAATAAAGATTTTACTTTAGAGGAAACTTCAATTTCTCCTTTTGAAATACAAAAAGCAGATGAAGTTTTTATAACCAATGCAATTATAGGAATTCAACCAGTAACTAGTTACAAAAAAAAGACTTTTACAACAGAATTCGGAAAAAAATTGGCAAACAATTTAAGAGTTTTGCAAATAGCTGGAGTTTAATTCAAATTAAAGTCGCTAGGTGCATTTGCCCAAAGTTTATAATCACCACCTTTTTGCAGTAATTTATTTTTCCATAAACTTTCTTCTTGAGTAGAAAAGATGTTTTCAAAATCGTTTTCTGAGACAAACCATGAGTTTTGGCTCATTTCATCTTCTAATTGATCTTTGCTCCAACCAGAATAACCTAAGAAAAATCGAATTTCTGAAGGTTCAATTTCATTATTATTTAGTAAATTTCTTAAAGATTCGAAATTACCTCCCCAATAAATACCATTTTCTACTTCTATACTATCAGGAATTAAATCTGGTACTGTATGTACAAAATATAAATTATCTTGTTCTACTGGTCCTCCTTGATAAATTTGAAAAGAGCAATCTAATTCTGGCAATAAATCATTTACTGTGTATTCTAAAGGTCTGTTTAAAATAAAACCAACAGAATTTTTAAGTGTATGTTCTGTAATTAAAATAATGGTTCTATTAAAAGAACTATCATTTAAAATAGTTGGTTCAGCAATTAGGAGTTTTCCTTTATGAGGTTTCAAATGCGATGTTTTTTATCCTTATAAATATAAAAAAAATATGGAAATAAAAAAAACTCTCTTAAAAAGAGAGTTTTTAATATACTTAGAAACTAAGTTTCTTAGTTTACAGCTTCACTTAATCCAGCTCCAGCTTTAAATTTTGCTACATTTTTAGCAGCAATTTGGATAGTTTTTCCTGTTTGAGGATTTCTACCTGCTCTTGCAGCTCTGTTAGATACAGAAAAAGTACCAAACCCTACTAATGCAACTTTATCTCCACCTTTTAAAGCTGAAGTTACGTTACCTGTAAAAGATTCTAATGCTGCCTTTGCTGCTACTTTAGAAATTCCTGCGTCTGCAGCCATTGCGTCGATTAAATCTGACTTGTTCATAATGAATAGTTTTTTAAATTAATGTTTTTTGTTGCTTAATAGCTTAACAAATATATACGGATTAAGGGTTTACGCAAATTTACTACCTAAAAAAGTGATGTTTTGTTAATAAAAAGCGAGATATTGTTAATAAAGCTACCTGAAATGTAGTTGAAATCTCGAAAACCACACGCATAAAGGGTTTACAACATTTTAGAATCTTCTGAAAAATGATATCCGTTTAGCAAGTTTTTTGCATCCATTTTTCTTTTTCCTGCTAATTTAATTTCATCAATAATAATGTAACCGTTTTGTACTGCTACCTTTAGCGTTCTTTTGCTACTAATAATACTTCCAATTGTATCGGTATGCGCAATAACTTCTTTTTGTATTGCATAAATTTTTGCTGCGATTTCTTCATCATTATTATAAATGGTTGTCCATGCAGCCGGAAAAGGGTTTAGCCCACGTATTTTATTATAAATGGTATCGATAGGGGCGCACCAATCAATTTTACAATTATCTGGGTTTAGTTTATATGCTGATTTTTCCTCTAATTCAGGTTGCTTATATGTGCTTACTTTGTCATTTTGAATCAATTTTACGGTCTCGTTGACTAAATCAGCACCTAAGTACATCAATTTATCATGTAAACTACCTACAATTTCGTTGTCATCAATTTCAATTTCTTTCTGAAGGATGATTTCTCCCGTATCAATTTTATCATCAATAAAAAAAGTTGTGACACCAGT
>JBGCFX010000005.1:0-11690 GCA_045110395.1 Polaribacter sp. | reverse complement strand
GCTTTTTTTCTTGCAGATTTTATTTCGATGATAGGTTTAGGATAAGTATCACCTAAAATAAAATTACTAAATTGCTGATCTAAAGGCGTCATTAAGTAGGGTTCGTGAATAAAAGGAAGTGGCAAATTAGCCAATTCTGGCACCCACTTTTTGATAAAAATGGCATCAGCATCATGTTTTAAACTATTTTTTACAGGACTGTATATTCTAAGAATATTTATACCTGTTTCACCTGCATTCATTTGCAATTGAGGAAAATGAATACCTGGTTCAAAATCTAAAAATAATTGAGATAAATGTTGAGAAGCAGCTTGCCAAGGTTGCCATAAAATATGTGTGAAAAAGGAAATTAACATTGCACGCATTCTAAAATTCAAATAGCCAGTTTCTTTTAAACAACGCATACAAGCATCTACTATTGGGAAACCTGTTGTGCCTTCTTTCCAAGCTTTTTGATACTCTACAGAAATGCTTTTTTTTAATTTATGATATCCTTTATTTATGCTTGCGTTTTCCATTGTATGCTCCATTTCAAACTTCTGAATAAAATGTGCTTGCCAACGCAAACGAGATACAAAAGCTCCTAAATGCCTTTTATTTGTATCATTTTTATGTGCTAATGCTTTTTGAAAAACTTGACGAATAGAAATATTTCCCCAAGCAATATAAGGAGACAATCTACTGCAACTTTCTCTTGCTAATGCTGGTTTAGAAATATGAAACATATAATCTTTATGTCGTGTTTCGAAAAAAGTGTTGGCATATTTCCAAGCCATTTCTGTACCTCCTTTTTGAAAATTTCTGTTTTCTGAAGTTTCTAGATTTTCAACAATAAAATATTTTTCTAAATCTGAAATCTCTTTAATTGAAAGTAGTCTGTCTGAATTTAATTCATTTTTAAACTGAGTAGCATTCATATAATCATCCCATTTGTCAAACCAATCTTCTCTGTCTAATAAACCTCTTAAAACACCATTGTTATTATTTTCTAACCAGTTTATAGAATTATTTCTGCAATATCGTGCAAAATCTTTATCTCTATTAAATGTAATTAACAGGCCTGTTTCTTGATGAGAAAAAACGGTGTTAATTTTATAGGTATTTAAAAGTTGGTTAAATGCAGAAACTACTTCTGTTTTAATGGCTAAAACTTTAGAATCATATTTTTCTAAATCTACATTTATATCTTTTATAGATTGTTTGATGAAGTTCCAATGTCTAAGATCATAATGAGGATCATCAATTAAAGAATTTTCGAAAACGTATAAAAATAGAATGCGTTTTTTAGATTGTAAAGCATTGTAAATTGCTTCATTATCTTGCAAACGTAAATCACGTTTTAACCAAATAATATTTATTTTTTCTTTGTTAGGCATTATCTAATTGATTTAAAAACAGTTTTGCGTTCTCAAAATGTACCTCTTTTTTCTCTTGATTCATTTTATCAAAAGTTCGGATTAACATCCCCAATCTTGGGTTGCTTAGAAAGAAATCTCTATGCTTATCCATAAAAGTCCAGAACAAACCATCCCAAGTTTTTTGCCAATCTCCTTTTTTGTAATTACTCATTTTCATTATATAATTACTACCACTTATATAAGGTTTTGTGCTCATTAAACCACCATCTGCAAACAAACTCATTCCATATACATTTGGTACCATAACCCAATCGTAAGCATCAATAAAAAGCTCCATAAACCATTGATAGACTTCATCAGGATCAAACTCACATAGAACCATAAAATTTCCTAAAATCATTAAACGTTCTATGTGATGAGCATATGCAGTTTTATTTACCTTTTTGATAACATCATCTATAGGTTGAATTCCTGTGGTTCCATCATAAAATGATTTTGGTATTTTTCTTGAGAATTTCCAGAAATTATGATTGCGTTCTTTTGTGCCAACTGCTTCATAAACTCCTCTTATAAATTCTCGCCAACCTAAAATTTGACGCACAAAACCTTCAGTAGAATTGATTGGAACTTCATTTCTGTTGGCAAATTCAATAGATTTTTCAATAACATCTAAAGGATTTAACAAACCTATATTTATTAAAGGTGATAATAAACTATGATTTAAAAAATGCTCTTCTCTAACAATGGCATCTTCATAGGCTCCAAATTCGTGAAAACGTACTTCAAAAAACTGGTGTAGCCATTCTTCAGCAGCTTTAAAATTTATTGGATAGACTACAAAATCATTTAGTTTTCCATAATTATGAGCAAAATTTTTATTCACATAATTTTCTGCTTCTTTGTGGTATTTTGTTTGTTTTGGAAACTGAATTAAAGGCGGTGTTTTTGTTTTTGGATATTTCTTTCTGTTATCAGCATCAAAAGTCAATTTACCACCAACAGGATTTTTACCATTCATTAAAATATCTCTATTTTTTCTTTCATTTTTGTAAAATGAGGTCTGAAAAAATTTCTTTTTGGTTGGTTTAAAGAATGATGATAAATCTTCTTTTGTATTTATGAATAAAGGATTATTGTACCAAACAATTTCTAAATCACTTTTAGCTTGATTTATGTGTTTTTCTAACCAATTGTCAGTAGGATCTATAATGTGAACTTTGGAAACACCTTCAGTAGCCAAACTTGGTAAGAGTTTCCTAATATCACTCAACTTATCTTTAGCCTCAATATAGTTTACCTTTTTACTTTTTTGAATAAGATAATCTGCATAAGCTTTTATTGTTGCTCTATGAAAAGCTATTTTTTGTTGATGAAATTTATATTGATTAAAAAACAAGTATTCTTCAATTAATATAATCTCATCAATTTGGTCTAAAATTGCTGATGTTTTAAACAATTGATGAGGGAAAATTATATGAACTGCTTTTTTACTCATTTAAAACAAGGTTTTTTCTAACCACAACTTTCTATATTTATGATTGGCATCATAACGTTCTGCTTGTAGTTTTGTATTGAATTTTCTATCTCTTGGATCATTTCCAACTCCTGCAACATACATCCAATTTCCGTAATTACTATGCACATCATAATCTATTAAAAGCGATTCGAAATAGGCTGCTCCAATTCGCCAATCTTGTAATAATTCTTTTGCAAAATAAGAGGCTACATTTTGTCTACCTCTATTACTCATCCAGCCAGTTTCTTTGAGTTCTATCATATTTGCGTTTACAAAATCGTCTTTGGTTTCTCCATTTATCCATTTTTGAATGATTTCTGCATCTGAATTCCAATGATAATTTTTATCTAAAATTCCGCTAATTTTAAATATTTTGGAATCGTATTTTAAAGAAATATATTTGAAGTAATCTCTCCAAATCAATTCAAAAATCACCCAATAAGTAGATTGGTTTGCTCCAAATTCTGCTTCATATTCTTTTATTTTCCAGTAAATCGTTTTAGCAGAAATACTGCCATTTGCCAACCAAGCAGAAAATTTTGTGCTATAATCTTTACCAACCAATCCGTTTCTGGTTTTCTTGTAGAAAGCAACTTTTTTAGTTTCAAAAAAATAGTTATCTAACCTTTCTAAAGCAGCATTTTCTCCTCCAGAAAAAGGATAAGCAGATTTTTTATTTTCCTCAAAATCATCAAAACCTAAATCTTTTAAAGTAGGAATTTCTGTATTATTTTCAATCAGATTATCTTCTGAAAGTTTAGAAACTGTATATATTTCTTGAATTTTCACAGTTTTTTCTAACTTCTTCCTAAACTGCGTGAACACGTTTGGAATTTTAGAAAAATCTTTTGTTACAGTATCTGGATGATATAAAAACTGGTCATAATCTTCAACAAAATTTATGTTTTTAGAAATTGTATTTTTAATAAAATTGTTTGTTTCAGTTTCTTCAGAAGTCCACTCTTTTTGAGTGAAAATTGTATCTACCAAGAAATCATCACAAATAGTATGTATTTTATCTTCAGGAGCATTAAAATAGGTAAGAAGTGTAATGTTTAAATCAGATAGATTTTTTTGTAAATCAGTAATCGTTTCAATTAAAAATTTAGTTCTAAATTTTGCGGTTTTTTGGAAGCCAAATTCATCAATTTTAAAATTTTTTGGGTCAAAAAAATAGACAGCAATTACTTTTTTATGATTTTGTAATCCTTTTTTTAGGGTTATATTATCATTTACTCGTAAGTTATTACGAAACCAAATTAACCCTGTTTTTTCTTGTTTCTCCTGCATTTTTCGCTACAATATTTTACTTCTTCCCAATTCTTTTCCTATTTTTTTCGCCAAGTGAATGGTTTTTCACAAACCAAACATATTTTTTGGGGGAGATGTTGTTTTTTCAATTTTACTTATTAATGTTGTTAATCATTCCATTAAAAACAAACCAATGAAAAGGCATTACTGCATACCAGTATAATCTGCCACCTAAACCATGAGGTCTAAAAGTTGCAGTTTGGTGTAGGTTGCCATCTTCAATTTTAAATTCTAACCAAGCTTCTCCTGGCATAATCATTTCTGCATAAAGTAGCAGTTTTCCTTTTTGTTTATCAGCATAAATAACTCGCCAAAAATCTAAAGCATCACCAGCATTTAATTCTGTTGGATGTCTTCTGCCTCTTCTTAAACCTGCACCACCAAAAAACTGATCTAAAAATCCACGAATTTTCCATAGAAAAGTACCATAATACCAGCCTGTTTCTCCACCAATTGCCCAAATTCTGTTTAAGGCTCTTTCTTTGTCTTTTACTTTTCTTTTTTTAAAATCTTTAAAGCAACCATGTTTTGGTACATTTATAAATTCATGAACATAATTCTTTAATTTACCACTACTTATATAGGAATCTTTCCAGCTAGAAATAATGCTATTTTGTTTTATTTTGATAAAAGCAAACTCTACAGCTTGCTTGTAAGTCATTGGTTCTACATCTAAAATTTTATTGATTTCACTTTTGTTTCCAATGACTTCAACCCCCATAGAATTTACTAAAGAAGATGCCAATTTATAAGAAGTTGATGTAACAAAATAGAGCCAGTAAGAAGATAGTTTTGGCGTCATTACAGGCACTGTTAGAATCCATCTTTTTAGTTTTCTAACTTCTGCAAATTGATACAACATTTGCTTATAAGTTAATATTTCTGGTCCAAAAACATCAAACGATTTGTTGTACAATTCTTCTCTGCCAATTGCTTTGTGTAAAAATGACAAAACATCTCTAATGCCTAAAGGTTGTGTTTTGGTATTTAACCATTTAGGAGCAATCATAAAGGGTAGTTTTTCTACTAAATCTCTAATAATTTCAAAAGAAGAACTACCTGAACCAACTATAATTCCTGCTTTAAATGTAGTTAAAGCATATTTTTTTGAGGCTAAAGTGTTTTCAACATTTTTTCTTGATAATAGGTGTTTAGAAAGTTTTGTGTCGTTTGTAATTCCGCTTAAATAAATAGTTTGTTTTATTTGAGAACTTTCTGCAAAACGTTTAAAGTTAAACGCACATTTTTCTTCTAAAACGTGAAATTCTTTTGCGGAATTAGACATAGAATGAATTAGATAATAAGCTGCATCTATGTCTTTGGGTATGTTTATTAAACTTTCTGAATTTAAAAAATCTGCTTCAGCTAAAACTATATTTTTTCTATCTTTAAAATAATTTTGAGCTCTTTTTTTATCTCTAACAGCGCAAACAACAGTATGTCCGTCATTTAATAAAAGTGGTATTAACCTTTTACCAATATAACCTGTTGCACCTGTTACAAGAATTTTCATATGTTTTATTGCATTTTTTTTGGTCTTTGGTAAGACAATTGCTTTTTAAATTTAGGAATTGCATACGTATCTAGCCCATTTATAGTTGCTACATTTCCTTTTGATAAATTAATTAAACCATCTTTTTCTAAAAGCTCGTCTTTAATGTATAATTCTTGAATTTGAGCAACTATTAGCATTACATCATTAGAAGGTACATAGACTTCTTCCATAAATTTCATGCTCATTTGTACAGGAGCATTTTTTACAAAAGGAGCTTTAAAGTTGCCTTTAAACTCTTCCTCTAAAGTTGTCATATCAAACTCAGAAATGTGTTCTGGATATTTTGCAGATGTATGATGTGCATCTTCAATAATAGCTTCCCAAATATGATTGATGGTAAAAAAACCAAGGTCTTTTATGTTTTTGTATGTATTTCTAGGAACTGTTGTAGGTCTTAAAATAAAACCCAAAGTTGGTGGATTAGAGCCTAAATGCGTCACAGAACTAAAAACAGCAACATTAGAAATACCCTCTTCAGAAATCGAACCTAATAAATTTGCAGACTTAAAACCAGAGCAACTATTTATTAAATTAATTTTATAAATTTTATCTAAATCTTGAATATCATCAAAAGTAAAAAACGCCATTAGTAAGAGAGATAATTGTTGATTTTAATATCTTTTGCTTTTAAATCATGCATTAAATTGTACAAACCAAAAAAAGTTCTATTAATGTAGATAAAATGCTTAGAACCTCTATTGCCATTCATATCTTTTAACTCTGTACTTTTTGCATATTTAGCTCCTAGCTCAGATAATTTTCCAAAGAAAACTTCATCAGAAAAATCAAATGTTTCTTGATGAAAAGGTTGCGTAAATAGGCTTAACATTTCGTGAAACATTGCTCTAAAAAACACCAGTTCTTCTTTAGAATCATCTTGTCTTAAAATTTCTAATTCGAATAGTTTTTCTTCAAAATAGGTTGGGTTTGCGATGTTTTCTTTTTTCGCTAATTCAAAATAAGGAATATAAAAATCATCAGGGATGGTTTTCATACAACCAAAATCAATTACGATTAACTCGTTTTCAGGAGAAATTAAAAAATTTCCTGGATGAGGATCTGCGTGTACTTTTTGTAATTTATGAATTTGGAACATGTAAAAATCCCACAATGCTTGTCCTAGTTTATTAGCAACTTCTTGATTGGTATTCTTGAATTCTGATAAATGAACACCATTCATCCAATCCATAGTTATAATTCTATCTGTAGATAATTCTGGATAATAATTTGGGAAATTCAAATTAGGAATATGCTTGCAAGCAGCAACAATAGCTTGACTTTGCTCTACCTCTAAAATATAATTGGTTTCCTCTACTAATTTATTTTCTACTTCTTTAAAATATTTATCAGAATCTTTTCCTCTAATGTTAAACATTTTAATTGCAATGGGTTTTACTAGAGATAAATCTGAAGCTATACTTTGTGCAACTCCTGGATATTGTATTTTTACAGCTAATTTTTTTCCATCTTTTTCAGCTTTGTGAACCTGACCAATACTTGCTGCATTTACAGAAACTGAATCGAATTTATCATAAATTTCATTAGGGTTTTTTCCAAAATAATTTTTAAAAGTTTTGGTAACCAAAGCAGGAGAAAGTGGAGGTACAGAAAATTGAGAAAGTGAAAACTTCTCTACATAAGCTGCAGGAAGAATGCTTTTTTCCATACTTAGCATTTGCGCTACTTTTAAAGCACTTCCTTTTAATTTTTTTAAACCATCATAAATGTCTTCGGCATTATTTTCATTCAATCTAGCTTTGGCTTCAACTTCTGTTTTGGTAATTTTATCACCATAATATTTTAGATAATTTACACCAATTTTTGCTCCTGTTGTAACTAATTTTGAAGCACGTTGTATTTTTGATGTAGGTATGGAATCTATAGTTTTCATAGCTTATTGTTTAGTTGAAATTAACTTTTTCTTTTAGAATGAATTTTCCGAAGTCGATAATACTTTTTAGAGGTTTAATATCCATTAAATCAAAACGAGCGTTGATCGATTTTTCAATAAAAATATCCGTTTTTTCGAAAGATGCAGAAGTATCATCCAACCAAAACTTCATTGTAATTATCAAGTGTATCCAAGAAGATTCTTTGATTGAAGTATTTTGAATTTTTTCTAAATTTTCTTGTTTTAATTCAATCCTTTCAATGTTTAAGTTTTCTACAAAATTTGTATAATCTGTTTTTAAAGATTTCAAAGATTTTAGCTTCTTTAAATCCATTTTTACGCTATCTAAAGCATAAACTACGTAGCTTCTGTTGGCAGTCAAGATTTCGAAGAAAGTAAAATAAAAGCTTAATAGTTTATTCTTAGCATCATAATTTTCAAAGTCATCGCTTTTAGACAAAACAATTATTGTATGATGAAAAAATTCTGAAAAAATAGCTTCCTCTAAAGCTTCAAAAGAGCCATAAAATTTATAAAAATCAGATTCTTCAAAATTGTTTTCTTTAGCAAAACTATATACTGATTTTGGTGGATGGTTATTTTCTAGTATATAATCCATATACCAAGAAATTAGGTTGTCTTTATTGATGTTTTTCTTGCGAGCCATTGTGAGATAATTTTATGTAAAGATACGAATGTTTAACCTATGTTTAAATTCATTAAACAATAATATTTTGTTAAAAAGATTAATGATTTCTATGGTTTTAAATTTAAAAGTGATTAGATTATTTATATTTGTATTAAATCATAAAACTTAAAAATGAATCTTAATTTCAAGTCTATAATCTTACCTGTTTTTTTTCTTTTATTTTTAATAGTTAGTTGTGATAAAAAGAAAAGCTCAAAAGAAGACAAATCAATTAAAAATGAAATAAATACAGAGAAAACAGCAACTCCTAAAGGAATGGTTTGGGTGCCTAGAAAAGCTTTTTTAATGGGGGCTAAAGACAATGATAAATATGCAATGCCTAGAGAGAAGCCAGCTCATAAAGTTACTGTAGATGGTTTTTTTATTGATATAAATGAGGTAACTAATAAAGACTTTAAAAAATTTGTTGATGCAACTAATTATGTAACTGTTGCAGAAAAACCAATAGATTGGGAGGTTATAAAAAAGGATTTGCCACCAGGAACGCTAAAACCTGCGGATTCTATTTTACAGCCAGGAAGTTTAATCTTTAATAAGCACGCAAAAGGAATTGTTTCTATGGCAAATTACGGTCAATGGTGGAAATGGCAAATTGGTGCAAATTGGAAACAACCAGAAGGACCTGGAAGTTCTATTGAAGGAAAAGACAATTACCCAGTTGTTCATATTGCTCAAGAAGATGCTTTAGCCTATTGTAAATGGACAAATAGAAGGCTACCAACTGAAGCAGAATGGGAATCTGCAGCTCAAGGTAAATTTGAAGATAATATTTATACTTGGGGTAATAAATTTGAAGATTTGAACGAGAATGCAAATACTTGGCAGGGAACATTTCCAACAGAAAATATTTCTGAAGATAGATTTGCATATATTTCTCCTATAAAATCCTATCCTGCAAATAACATTGGTTTATATGATATGGATGGTAATGTTTGGGAAATGACTTCTGATTTATTTAATGTAAATTACTATAAAAATTTAGACCCTAATATTGTTAATGAAAACCCAAAAGGTGCAGAAAAATCTTATTCTCCTAGTAATCCTTATCAAACAGAATATGTAATGAAAGGAGGTTCTTTTTTATGTCACGTTTCTTACTGTGCAAGTTTTAGAATATCAGCAAAAATGGGTATGGAACCTAATTCTAGTTCAGATCATATAGGTTTTAGAACGGTTGTAACTAAAGAAATGTTTGCGAAATAAAATAACTATGAAATAAATTTCATAAAAAAACCTTGATAAATTTTTATCAAGGTTTTTTTGCTGAACATAATATTGTTCAACCAATGGGATGTTGTTTTTCATTTTCTTGCAATTATTTTGGGTTCTCCTTTTTAGTAATTTTACATTTCTATGTTTTTTTAAGCAAAATAAGCATAAATACCAATTACGATTACACACACTGAAATTCCTGTAATTTTTAAATATTTCCAAGGTTTAATATCAACTTGATTTGTATACATCAATTCGAAAGCTTTTTCACGAGGGTTTAATTTTCCAATTACCAACATAATAATTACGTTTAGCGCAAACAAAATTGCCATCACATGTAAAAAATGTGGATAATCATTAGCACCAATTACAAAAGGTTTTAAAATAAACTGACTAATACTATATAAAACAACCCCAGTTATAATTGCAACTTTTGCTGCAATTGCAGGAACATATTTTGTTAAATAACCAACTACAATAATTGTTAAAATAGGAATACTATAACAACCATTTACCTCTTGTAAATAGCCAAATAAACCATCTGGAGCATTTGCAATTAATGGTGCAATACACATAGATAATAATGCCAAAACAACACCAAAAGATTTGCCTGCAAAAACAGTTTGTTTTTCAGTAGCATCCTTTTTTATATGTGATTTGTAAATATCAATTCCAAATAAAGTTACAGAACTGTTTAAAGCCGAATTAAATGAACTTAAAATAGCTCCAAATAAAACAGCTGCGAAGAAACCAACAAGGCTTGATGGCAAAACTTCTGTAACTAATTTAGGATAAGCTTGATCAGGATTTGTTAATGTATCACCAAACATATGAAATGCAATTACACCTGGTAAAACCACAATTAATGGCCCTAATATTTTAATAAATGAAGCTAAAATCAATCCTTTTTGACCTTCTTTTAAATTTTTAGCACCCAATGCTCTTTGAATAATTGCTTGGTTTGTTCCCCAATAAAACAATTGTACTAGCATCATTCCTGTAAAAATTGTACCAAAAGGAACAGATGCTTTTGGTCCTCCAAGTGAATTAAATTTTTCTGGATTTGTATTGATTAATGTTGAAATTCCTTCAGAAATACTTCCATCTCCAATTGCATATAAACCAAAAAAAGGAATCATTAAACCACCAATTAATAAACCAATCGCATTAATTAAATCTGAAACTGCAACAGCTTTTAATCCTCCAAAAATGGCATAAATAGAACCAATAATTCCTATTCCCCAAACAGTAATCCAAAGTGCTTTTGTTTCGCTTACATTTAATAGTGTTGGGACATCAAACATAGTATTTATAGCTAAAGCTCCAGAATACAAAACAATAGGTAATAAGACAACTACATAACCACTTAAAAACAAACCAGAAGTTATAGTTTTGGTTACTTTATCATATCTTTTTTCTAAAAATTGAGGTACTGTTGTAATTCCTCCTTTTAAATATCTTGGTAATAAGAATACAGCTGTAACAACCATAGCAATTGCTGCTAAAGTTTCCCAAGCCATTACTAAAATTCCCTCTTTAAAAGCAGCACCATTTAAACCAACAATTTGTTCTGTAGATAAATTAGTTAGTAGTAAAGAACCTGCAATTACAACTCCTGTTAAACTTCTTCCTCCTAAAAAATAACCATCAGAAGAATCTTCTGCTGTTTTTCTCGTCGCTAAATAAGAGATTACAGCGACTAAAATTGTAAAACCTGCAAATGAAAAGATGCTTAACATATTAATGGAAAAGCACTTTTTTAGTTAATTTACGATTGTTTTCGTCATTAATATTTACGATGTAAAGACCCTTACTTATTGAATTTACTAAAATTGTATTTTGAATATTACTGGTATTACTCAAAATAGTATAATTTATTTTTCTACCAGATAAATCATATATAGAAACATATAATTTATTATAACTTTTCTGACTATTTATTATTAAGCCCTGCTCTCTTGTATAAGTAACATCAACATTATCTAATAAATTCTCTTTTAAACTTAATGTATAATTACAACCATTAAAAACATTATAAATATTTTGACCAGAACTTGTAATAGTTTCTACTCTATTATTGTTGGCAACAGTTCCACAATTAGCATCAGGATTTTCCCAGTCACCACCATTTACAAATT
>JBGCFX010000004.1:0-5219 GCA_045110395.1 Polaribacter sp. | reverse complement strand
TGCCCAAAAAGCAGAATTCCCATCTCAAATTATAAATGGTTTAGCAGAAATTGGTGCTTTTGGACCTTATATTCCTGAAGAATATGGAGGAGCAAGTTTAGATCAAATTTCTTATGGTTTAATTATGCAAGAAATTGAAAGGGGCGATTCTGGAGTTAGATCTACAGCCTCTGTACAATCCTCTTTAGTTATGTATCCAATTTTTAAATATGGAAATGAACATCAGCGAAAAAAATATTTACCAAAATTAGCTTCTGGTGAATGGATGGGTTGTTTTGGTTTAACAGAACCAAATCACGGTTCTAACCCAGCAGGAATGGAAACCAAGTTTAAAGATATGGGAGATCACTATCTTTTAAATGGAGCTAAAATGTGGATTTCTAATGCGCCTTTTGCTCAAGTTGCTGTGGTTTGGGCAAAAAATGAAGAAGGTAGAATTTATGGTTTAATTGTAGAAAGAGGTATGGAAGGTTTTACGACACCAGAAACCCATAATAAATGGTCTTTACGTGCTTCTGCAACTGGCGAATTAATTTTTGACAACGTAAAAGTGCCAAAAGAAAATTTATTACCAAACAAATCTGGGTTAGGAGCTCCTTTAGGATGTTTAGACTCAGCAAGATTTGGTATTGCATGGGGTGCAATTGGTGCTGCAATGGATTGTTATGACACTGCTTTACGTTATGTAAAAGAACGTGAGCAATTTGGGAAACCTATTGGCCAATTTCAATTACAACAGAAAAAATTAACAGAAATGATTACCGAAATTACCAAAGCTCAATTATTAGCTTGGAGGTTAGCAACTTTAAGAAATGAAGGAAAAGCTACTTCTGCACAGATTTCTATGGCTAAACGAAACAATGTAGATATGGCCATAAAAATTGCTAGAGAAGCAAGACAGATGTTAGGTGGAATGGGAATTACTGGTGAGTATTCTATCATGCGTCATATGATGAATTTAGAAAGTGTAATTACTTATGAAGGTACACACGATATACATTTATTAATTACTGGTTTAGATGTAACTGGTTTAAATGCTTTTAAATAAAAAGATGCAGGCAGTTTGTATTTTTAATTTGATGTAAAAATTATTTATCTAACGTTTTTTTTATTGATAAGCCTATTGCTTTTGCCAAAAAAGGAGGCACTGCATTGCCAATTTGTACCATTTGTTTTCCTTTGGCGCCTTTAAAAATAAAATCGTCAGGAAAAGACTGTAATCTTGCCATTTCTCTAACCGTAATTACTCTTGGTTCTATAGGATGAATGTTTACACCTCCATGATTTTCTTTTATGGTACAGCTTGCTTCATTCCAAGGACATTTTTTCCAAGAATCTGAATAATTATCATACAAACTTTTACCTTCAGGAACCAAAGCCAAACGTTCTTTCATAGCATCACTATGTTTGGTTCTAATATGATTAAATTCTTTATCATCTTCTAATTTAATTAAATCTTTTATCGCTTCTTTTGTAGTGATATAAGAACCAGATTCTAACAAAGGAGAAGGATGATAATTTTTTTTACCAATTCTATTGGCAATAAAAATAATACGTTCTCTTTTTTGAGGCACATAATAATCTGCGGAATTTAAAACAGTAACATTTACATCATAACCCAAATTATTAATATCTTTTTTTATTTTATCTTCTACTTTTCCTTTTAACATAGAACGCAAACCTTTTACGTTTTCTGCCACAATAAATTCGGGCTGCAACTCTTCTATAATTTCAAGCATATCTTTGTATAAAGAATTTCTTTCATCTTCTACAATTCTACTGCCAGACATACTAAAACCTTGGCAAGGAAAACCACCAGAAAGTACTGTTAACGGTTTTCCTTTTAACTGTTTTTTTACAGTATTTATAAATTTATCTTTGATGTTTCTGCTAGTGATATCTCCCTCAATTAGTGGATGTTCGAAGTTGTGTCTGTAAGTCATTCCTGCTTCTTTAAACCAATCTAAACCACAAACTTGTTTAAAACCTGCCATTTCAAAACCTTTGGCCATACCTCCTGCACCACAAAATAAATCTGCAGAAGTCAACCTATTTTTTTTAGGATTATCCCATTCTTCAGAAATATCAATCCAATTTATTTGATCTGTTTTTGTAGATTTAGATTTTATGTTTTTTAAATCTTTTTTCTGATGATTTTCTACCAAAGATTCATTTAAAAAATGTTGTAAATCGTTTTCTTCAATTCTATGGACTCCACCAATTTTAGTAGATTTTAATTTACCAGAATGAATATATCTTCTTACAGATTTTTGAGAAACATTTAATCTGTTAGCAACATCTTCAATTCTTAACATTTGAGATTTACTGTCCATATTTGTCTATTATTGTCCAAATATAAAAATTATTTAATAAAATTATTACTAATTTCTTTATTAAACTTTTAGTAGAATTCAAAAAAAAAACACATTAACTGTAATCTATTTCATTTGATGATTTTTAACATCTATCAAATCATAATTTTAAAGAAGTAAAAAGGCATTTATAATAATTATTCTATTAGATTTTAAAATTTTATTCAATAACTTTTCTTTTTAATTAAGAAGCTACTTTCAGCAAAATATTAGGACACCTTTTACAATTGATGCCCCTTTTTTTGTATTTATTACAACACTTACTTTTTGGTGTTATACAATTAGAAGAACAAACACTGTCACAAACAGAAGTGTTTGACAAAGAAATTGTGGGTTTAGTATCTGTATAAAAAACAATCATTATAAATAAATATATTGCAAATATAAATTTTATTTAGAATAAATAAAAATAAAGAAAGTTATTTCTTGTTCATTTTTATAAAAAGTTCTTTTCCTTGCCTGCTTTTTACAGAATTGTAACATTTTTCAAAAATTTTTATTTTGAAATTATCTTTAAAATACGTTAGATATTCTTTTTTAGAACCTCCAAAAGGTGGTCTATTTGTGTATAAAGGAGCATTAAAAAGTAAACCTACTAATTGCCCTTTTTCTTTTAAAAGTTGATGCATTTTCTGTGTATATTTTTCTCTTAAACTTGGGTTGATAGCACAAAAAAAAGTTTGTTCAATTACTAAATCAAAAGTATCATCGATGTCAAAAAAATTGCCTAAAATTAATTGTGAATCAGGAAAATCTGGAATTCTGTTTTTAATATTTTCGATAGCAGTTTTAGATAAATCTACTACAAAAACATTCTTGAATCCATTGTTAAAAAGATATTCTGCTTCGTAAGAATTCCCACCTCCAGGAATTAAAATTTTTAATTCTTTATTTTCTAATTGATCAAAATAGGTTTTTAAAGGCGGAGAAATTTCACCTAAATCCCAACCAATATCATTGTTTTTATATCTATTATCCCAAGCGTTTTTTGATAAATCCAAAATTGTTTTTTTTGTAAAAATAATAAAAAACCCGAGTTAAAACTCGGGTTTATCTAAAACTAAATACTCTTTACTATTTTGGTTTCTTATCACTATTCATCAACAAAAATAGTGCAACAACTAAGCCTACAACAACCAAGGCAAAAACACCAATCATAATGGTACCATTTGTCCAAGAAACCTGGGGTAAAATTAAAAAACTCATCTTTCTTTATTTAAGTGTAAAGATACATTTGGTTATGAGTTTAAAATATGATAAAAGTCAGTTTGCTAAAAGTTTATGTTTAAAAAGTTTTAATCTAAACTATTTGTTAACCTTTTTGATAATTCATTTATAGTCATTGTTTGAACTATATTATTAACATTAGCACTCAATATTTTAATATTGTCGAATTGTAAAGTAAGTAATTCAGACCCTTTTTTTAACTGAAATGAATCTTCATTTTTTTGTGTTTCTAAAATTTTAACATCAACCCTTTTTTTAAGAGTAACTAAACCATTTGTATTTGATAGCTCAAAATCACTGTA
Source organism: Polaribacter sp. (assembly GCA_045110395.1). Classification (GTDB taxonomy): domain Bacteria; phylum Bacteroidota; class Bacteroidia; order Flavobacteriales; family Flavobacteriaceae; genus Polaribacter. The sequence goes on along the minus strand of JBGCFX010000004.1, from coordinate 1,318 downwards.
ATCAATTAGTCTTTTTAACCCATTTAAAAAACCTATTCCAACAAATCCTAAAGCAATCATTCCAACTTGAATTATAAGAGAAAGAATATTAAACTCATTCTCGTTTTTAAGTGAACTAATAATACCTATTAAACCATACACAGCAATTACACATAATAAAATACCAAAAATTATTCCTAAAACATCAACAACTATTGCTTTTGTAGTTCTAAAAATTTTTATTGAATTATTATTATTTTCAAACTGAAACCCAAGGTTTTTTAAATAATCAAGATTTTTAATCTTCATTATTTTTTCATTTATAGAGTTTTTTAAGTCAGAGATATCGATAATAGTATCTCGTTTATTAAATTCTTCTTTTAAGTTCAGTTGAGATTCAAATGTTAGGCTTTTTTGAATTTTCAGAATTTCGATTAACTCTCTATCCGTTTTTTCTTTATACATATTTTTATAATTTTAAATACTTTAAATTATTACAAAACCTTTTTAGAAACTTACATTTAAAATATCGCCACTTAATTGTAGCAATTGTAATTCAATCAATTTTGCATCAAACTTAGCATTGTTAAATGCTGTTTTAGAGTTGATTAAATTAATTTGTGCTTGCCTAAATTCTATGGAAGAAACTTGCCCCAATTTGTAACGTTCTTGAGTTCTATCAAAATTATTTTGTGTGGTTAACACATTGGTTTCTTGTGCTTTTAAAATAAATAATTGATTTTTATAATTTTCCCAAGTGTTTTTTAGATTATTGGTAATGGTTACTTTTTGTTGTTCTAACAAAATCTCTTGGTTTTCTAACGCAATTTTTGCGTTGGCAACTCTTGTTTTGGTACCTCCACCATCAAATAAATTCCAGGTTAAATTTAGACCTGCATTTAATCCATCAGAAGTAATTAATTTTGCTCCAAAAGGGTTTATCAAATTTTCATTTACAGTTCTATTAAACCCATAAGATGCATTAAAACCTAAAGATGGTAAATAACTAGCTTTGTTTATTTTGATGTTAAACTCGCTAATTGCAATATTTTTTTCGTTTTGTTTTAACAAGCTATTATTGGCTAATGTTTTTTGTTGCAAACCCTCAAAATTCATCATTTTATTAAAATCTACTTGAGTTTCTACTTCATAATTTACATCTTTTTTTACACCTAAAATTACGTTTAAACCACGTTTTGCATTGCTTAATTGTTGGTTGGCACTAATTAAAGTGATGCTATCATTATTTACATCTACCTCTGCATTTAACAATTCTAATTTGGTAGATTGCCCATATTCATATTGGTACTTTGCACGTTTTAATCTACTTTTAGAAATG
>JBGCFX010000003.1:0-9538 GCA_045110395.1 Polaribacter sp. | reverse complement strand
ATTATCTTTTCACTCTCATCTAAATGATCTCCAGATTCTTTTGCAAAACGCAAATCATCATCCTCTAAATACATCATATCTAGCAAATCTTTTGGCCAACCTTCGTTTCTTAATCGAGACAACATTCTCCAAGCCACAACTTTTACAGCTCTAAACTCACTCCACATAGAATCGTTTAAACAGCGCCAATGATTTGCATCAGTTTCTTCTGGATTGTCTATTTGAGTAACACAAGTTTCGCAAGCAAGCAAACTGCCATCAACTCCACCTCCACCAGTAATTGATGGTTTTACATCATATACTGACAAATTATCTTTAGCTGCGCATAATTCGCATGTATTTCCACTTCTATTTTCTAATTCTTCTTGTAAACTCATAATATTATTTTTGATTGCTATTGACAAAAGTAGTGTTTTAAAACAGATTTTTTAGAAGCTATTTCCTGCTTTACGCACTCGCTTTTTTTAGTTTTGTTCTCGATACAAATTTGCTGAAAAAGCAAATTCACTCGAACTGACAACTAAAAAAGAGCTCAAACAATGCTGCAATCAGGGCTAAACCTGTTTGGTAACTACTAGTTTATTTCAATGCATGTAAATTTAAAAGAAGTTCTCAGTCTTGTCATTCCCGAGAAATAGGGAATGACAAACTAATTATTTTATTTCCAAAGAAGTAAATTCAAAAGTATTCCCATCAAACAAACCTTTATCAGATAATTTTAAAGACGGAATAACCAACAACGCCATAAATGATAAACTCATATAAGGTGCTCTTAATTTGCTTCCCATTTGTTTTGCCATTTTATCCAATTCAGCATAAGATTTACCAATTTCTTCTGCAGGTTTATCAGACATAATTCCTGCAACTGGTAAGGAAACTATTTTTTCTTGGGATGCAGTTACAGCACAAACTCCTCCTCTATTTTCTATTAATAAATTTACTGCTTTACAAATCATTTCATCGGAAACACCAATGGCAATAATGTTATGAGAATCGTGCCCAACTGAACTTGCAATGGCACCTTCTTTTATTCCGAAGTTTTTGATAAACGCAATTGATGGTTCAGCATTTTTATAACGATTTACAACCGTCATTTTTAACACATCGTTTTCTGTATTAGAAACTAAATTTCCATCTTTAATTAAAGAATCTGCTTCTATTTGATTGGTAACTAATTCGCCATCTAAAGCTTCGATTACTCTTATTTTTTCTACTGAAGATTCAAGTCTAAAATCTGATACTTTCTTTTTATCAGTATTAAAATTATTTAATACTACAAGATCTACAGGTTTTACAAATGATTTTCCGTTTTTCGCAACCAATTCTCCATTAATATACGTTTCTAAAACGTTGAATTCCTTTAAATTTTTAACTACTATAAAATCTGCATCATCTCCTTTTTGCAGTAAACCAACCTCTAAATTATAATGTTTTACAGGATTTACACAAGCTGCTTGTAACACTTTAAAAACATCCATTCCTTTAGCAACTGCCCTTTCACAAAGTTGATTAATATGCCCTAATAACAAATCATCTGGATGTTTATCATCGGAACAAAACATCATATTTTCATAATATTCAGGTAATAAATCAATCAGCTCTTCAAAGTTTTTTGCAGCAGAACCTTCTCTGATAATTACCTTCATTCCTTTCTCTAACTTTTCTTTTGCTTCCTCAAAAGAAAAACATTCGTGGTCAGTGGAAATTCCTGCGGAAATATATTTGGTAACATCATCTCCTCTTAAACCTGGAGCGTGACCATCAATGGGCTTATTATTATTTTTTGCGTGTTTTATTTTCTTTAAAACTTCCTCATCATCAAACAAAACACCTGGATAATTCATCATTTCTGCCAAATATTTAATGTCTGGGTTTTCCATCATTTTCTTAATATCATTAGCATTTATGATTGCTCCTGCACTTTCGAAAGAAGTAGCTGGCACACAACTTGGTGCTCCAAAATTAAATTTCAACGGAACTTTCTTTCCGTTTTCAATCATAAAATCGACACCTTTTACACCTAACACATTCGCAATTTCATGCGGATCTGAAACTGTGGCAACTGTACCATGTAAAACTGCGATTTTTGCAAATTCAGAAGGCACTAACATTGAGCTTTCTATATGGATATGTGCATCTACAAAACCAGGTAAAATATAGTTCTCACAAGTATGATTTACTTGTCGAATTTCTAAAATTCTCCCATTTTCAACTTCAACTTCTCCTTTATAAATTTGCTTGTTTTGTATATCAACAATGTTTCCTTGTACAATCATTTAAAATCTATTTTACACAAAACTACAAATAATAAAAAGTTATTTTTAAAAACTACAAAGAATATTCTATTTTTGAATATGGATAAAAACATCAGACTTCAAAACTTTAAAAATTGGGCTAAAAGCATACAATTTTCTTTAGAAGAATTATTTCCAACAATCAATAAAAAAACTATTTTTCATATAGATTTAAGCATCAATAATAACACTGTAAAAACTTTTGAAGAATTTGATAATCCTACCTATTTTGCAAGAGAATTAACAAAAATTCAACAACAAAATCCTAAAAAAATTATTGCTGGTGGTTATTTAGAAAAACGTGCTTTGTACACTTCTGATATCTATAATGCAGCAAATTCATCAGAAAAAAGAAATATTCATTTAGGTTTAGATTTTTGGTTACCAGAAAACACACCAATACATGCACTTTTAGAAGGTGAAGTTGTTTGTGCTGTTCATCAAAAAGAATTAAAAGGTTATGGTGGTTTTGTAATTTTAAAACATGCAATTAATGCTGTTGAGTTTTATACTTTGTATGGCCATCTTTCTGCAGAAAGTGTTTCAAAATTTTCTATTGGAAAGCAGATTAAAAAAAACGAAGAAATTGGGGTATTAGGAGATTTTGCTGAAAACGGAGAATGGGTTCCTCATTTGCATTTTCAGGTAATGTTGTCTCTTTTAGAGTATGAAAACGATTTTCCTGGAGTTGCTTTAGAAAGTGAAATTGAGTATTGGAAAAACATTTGTCCAAACCCAAATTTATTGTTTAAATTAAATGGCTTTAATGATGAAATTATTTTGAATAAATAACTTGATCTAAAGCAATATCAAATTCGTTAATATCTTCAATTTCCTTAATAGGTTTAAAGAAATTTAAGCCTATAAATTTTGCATCTTTTCTGCAATTGGTTAAAAAACGATCGTAAAAACCTTTTCCATAACCAACTCTATAGTTTTGTTCATCAGAAATTAATAGTGGTACAAAAATTAAATCCAACTCTTTTCCATTTACTTGTTCTGCATCTGTAGGTTCTGGAACACCGAATTTATTCAACTCTAATTTTGTGTCTTCATCAAAATAAAAATGTGATAAAGTGTTATCTTTAAAGTTACATTTAGAAACTACAATTCGCTTTCCTTTTTCTCTTAAAAAGTCAATAACAGGCTGTGTATCAATTTCTTTAAACCTTCTTAAAGATAAAAATAAATGAACTGTTTTTAGATCAGAAATATCTAAATCTTTAATTTGTTTGTATATATTTTCTTGAAAATCGTGTATTTGATTTTCTGTTAAATCTTTGCGTTTTTGTTTATAAATTTTACGGAGTTCGTCTTTTTTCATGAATCACAAAGATATTAAGAAAATCTATCAACATGAAAAGGAGTTAAATCTAAAGATCTTTTTTTATCAGTAATAATTTCTGAAACTAAGAGTCCTGTTGCTGGTCCTAAACTCCAACCCATCATAGCGTGACCTGTTGCAAAAGTTACGTTTTGGCATTTAGATGATTTGCCAATATAAGGCAAACCATCAGGAGAAAGAGGACGCAAACCACATTTAGCTTGTGCTATTTCTTCTTGATTCATTTTTAAATTTGGATAAAATTGTTCTGCAGCATTTGCGATTGCTTTTACTCTAATTGGGTTTATGTTGTGGTTAATTGTATCAATTTCCATAGTGCCAGCAAAACGTGTAAAACCATTCATAGGTGTAACAGCTACTTTTGCTTCCATTAAAATTGCAGGAATTGTAATATTTGTTGCAGTTTCTGTATTTATACTATAGCCTTTTCCTGCTTGAATTGGTATTTTAATTCCTAATTTTTTAGCAAAATTTTGAGACCAAACACCTGTTGCAATTACATATTCGTCTGATTTTATTTGTAGGTTTGTGGTCTTAATTTCTTTTATTTTTTGATGTTCTACAACAACGTCTAAAACCTCTTCTTTGCCTAAAATACTTACACCATTATTTTTTAAATAGGTTTTTAATTGAAACATAAAATTATCAGGAGACATATGTGCATCTGAATGATAATACACAGCTCCTTTTATGTTTACATCTACATTTTTTTCTATTTTAAGAACCTCTTCTTTTGTTAAATTTTCTACTTTTAAACCTTCTTTTTGGGCTCTTTGCCCAACAGTCCATTCTTCTTCTCCAGCTTTTTCAGTTTGATAATACATCATTAAACCTTTATGTTGATGAAAAAAATTAAATTGATTAGAATCTTTTAATTCTTGATATAAATCTCTACTTAAAACATTTATATCTTTAATTACAGGAACTGATTTTGCTACTTTTTTTGCAGTTGCAGATTTTTTGAAAGCTAAACTCCATTTTAAAAAATCGATATTAAATCTTGGTTTCACGTAAAATGGACTTGCAGAATCAAACATCCACTTAATACCTTTATTAATCATTCCTGGTGCAGCTAAAGAAATAATATGACTTGGTGTAATGTAACCTGCATTTACATAAGATGCCCCATTTGTATAGTCTGACTTGTCTATAACTGTAACTTTATGCCCTTCTTTTTGAAGGTAATATGCAGAACATAAACCAATAATTCCTCCTCCAATTATAATTACACTTTTTGGCATTATTTTATCAATTTATCTACAGTTATTACTCTAAAAGTATTCGAATTAATTGTAATTCTTAGGTTATTTTTCTTATTTGAAATATAAAAATTCTTTCCAGTTTTCTTAAATTGATTTTCATCAGTTTCTTTAATTACTTTTTTGATGAATATTTCAATTTCTTGTTTTGAAAAACGAGTTCCTAACTTTTTATTTATCCTTTGATATACTAACTCTGTATAACAATGGTTTTCTAAAATTTGAAGCTTATTTATTTTCATATTTTTAAATCACACTAAACCCATAAGCATAAGGATCGTCTTCTGTATCTATTGTAATTGTGTTGTAACCAAAAACTTTTGCCCAACCTTTAACACTTGGTATAATTGCCTTATAATTTCCAATGGTTGTTTCTGTTTCTATTTTACCTGTAAATGTACTTCCTATAAAACTTTCGTGTATAAATTCTTGGCCTACTTTTAATTTTTCTTTAGCATATAATTGTGCTAACCTTGCTGATGTTCCTGTGCCACAAGGACTTCTATCAATGGCTTTATCTCCATAAAAAACGGCATTTCTTCCATCAGATTCTTTATCAATTGGTGTTCCTGTCCACAATAAATGGGTTACATTTTTTATACTTTCATTTTCTGGATGCACAAATTTATTTGGATATTTTTTATTGATGCGTTCTCTAACAACTTGAGAATATTGAATAATTTTTGATGCTGTAAAATCTTGAATTCCGTTAAAATTTTTCTGAGGATCTATAATTGCATAAAAATTCCCTCCATAAGCAACATCAAAAGTGATTTCTCCTAATTCTGGGCATTCTACTCTTAAATTTTCTGCTGCCAAATAACTTTTTACGTTAATAAGTTTTACCCACTCTACTTTTTCATTCTTCAAAGAGTATTCAATTTCCACCAAACCTGCAGGAGCTTCCATTCTTATTTTCCCAAGAATTTTAGGTGCTACTAAACCTTCTTCTATTGCAATTGTGATTGTACCAATAGTTCCATGACCACACATTGGTAAACAGCCAGAAGTTTCTATAAATAAAATGGCAAAATCGTTTTCTGGGTTGTGAGGAGGATATAAAATAGCACCACTCATCATATCATGACCCCTTGGTTCAAACATTAAACCTTTTCTAATCCAATCATATTCTTTTAGAAAGTGTTGGCGTTTTTCACGCATCGAATTTCCAACGAGATTTGGCCCTCCACTTTTTATGACTCTTACAGGATTACCACAAGTATGTGCATCAATACAAACAAAAGTGTGTTTACTCATTTTTAATTCTATTGATGTAATTGTTAATTCGTTCTTCCAAAATTGCCAATGTAACTGTACCTTGCTCTAAAACTACTTCGTGAAAACCTCTGATGTCGAATTTTTCTGCTAATTCTCTTTTCGCTTTTTTACGCAATTCTCTTATTTTTAATTCACCAATTTTGTAAGAAAGTGCTTGACCTGGCCAAGAAATATATCTGTCTGTTTCTGTATTTATTTCGTGCAAAGAGAGTGCAGTATTTTCTGACATATAATCTAAAACTTGTTGTCTTGTCCAACCTTTTGCATGAATTCCTGTATCTACAACCAATCTACAAGCTCTCCACATTTCGTAAGTGAATTTTCCAAATTGTTCGTAAGGAGTTGTGTACATTCCCATTTCATCTGCTAAAAATTCTGAATATAAACCCCAACCTTCTCCATAAGCAGAAAGGTATAAATTTCTTCTAAATCTGGGAATAGAATCTCCCAATTCGTTATTTAAACTTCCTTGTAAATGATGACCTGGAACTGCTTCATGCACTGTTAAAGAAGGTAATGTGTATAAAGTTCTACTTGGCAAATCGTATGTGTTTACCCAATAATAACCAGGTTCTGTGCTGTTTTTTGAAGTACCTATATAACGTCCTCCAGTATATTTTGGAGCAATTGCATCTGGTACAGGTGCAACTCCATAAGGTTTTCTTGGTAGTGTTTTAAAGAATTTTGGTAATTGAGCATCTGCTCTTTTAGCCATATCTCTTGCAATCATTAAGAGTTCTTTTGGTGTAGTTGCATAAAACTGTTTATCTGTTCTTAAAAACTTCAGAAAGTCAGCAAAACTTCCTTTAAAATTTAAGCTTTTAATTATTTTTTGCATTTCTGCTTTAATTCTGGCAACTTCTTTTAAGCCTATTTGATGAATATCATCAGCTGAATATTGAGTACTTGTGGTATAAAAATTAATTCTATTTTGATAATAGGCAGCTCCATTTGGTGTTTCTGAAACTCCTAAACTTGTTCTCGTTTTTGGTAAATATTCTGTTTCAAAAAAAGTTTTAATCCTTTTGAATTCAGGAACAACTGTTTTTTCAATTGCATTTTTTGCAGCAGTTAAAACAGAATCTTTTTGAGATTGATTTAAACTTGCTGGTAAATTTGCAAATGGTTTATAAAACGGACTTTCTGTAAAATCATCTACAATATGATCATTATAAGTAGTTTCATAACCTTTAAAAATTACTCTAGGTTGAGAAACTCCTTTTGCCAAACCTTCTCTTAAATTTACAAAATGCTGATTTACAAACTCAGGTAAACTATTTAGTTTTTTTAGATATTCTTTTACAGCCCAATAGCTATTTAAGGGTCTAATTTGATAGTTTAAACTGCTATGAAAACCGGAATCTGATAATAAAGGATTTAAAAAACGCTCGAACTTATAAAAATCGATTTTGTCTTGTAAAACGAATTTCAACAATTTTGCAGAAATTTGTTCAGTTTCTGAAAGATCTTCCATTTGAATACAACCAAAATATTGCATTTGATTTTCTGCATAATCAGCTTCTGATTTGTAATGTTCTCTTGTATAAAGTCCTAATGGATATTCATCTCTATCAAAAGATTTTCTTTCTTCATAAGATTTAATTAATGTTGCTAATTCAGTTGATGAATTGCCACACTTTTCTTCTCCATTATTACAAGATGTAAAAATGAAAAAAACTACAAAAAGGACTTTATAAATTCTCATATTTTAAATTTTATCTTTTGTTCTTTTCCCTTCTAAATTTCTAAAGATTTCTAAAGGGTTTTCATTTTGCAGTTCTTTTGGTAATATATTATCTGGCCAATCTTGATAACTAAAAGGACGCACCCAACGTTTTATAGAATTGATACCAACTGCTGTAAATCTGCTGTCTGTTGATGCAGGATAAGGACCTCCATGCACCATAGATTCGCAAACTTCGACACCTGTAGGAACTCCATTAAAAATAATTCTTCCTACTCTATTTTGTAAAGCTGCAATTACATTAGAATAATTAGAAATTTCATTATCATCAGAAATTACAGTTCCTGTTAATTGTCCTTCTAAACTGGCAATAACTTGTTCTAATTCAGCTTCGTTTTCACATTGAACTACCATAGAAAAAGGACCAAAAACTTCTAAATGTAAAGTCGGGTTTTCTAAAAATGATTTTCCGTTTACGGAAACTACTGCTTGTTGCGCATAATTATTAGCCACATCAGATTCGTAATTTGCAGTTACAGTAACATTTTCTTGAGAAACTACTTTTTCTTTATTGGCATTGTATCCTTTTTTGATATTTGGATGCAACATACAAGAAGGATTGATCTCTAAAATTTCTTGTGATAAATGATTTACGAATTCGCTTAAATCATCACTTTTTATTCCCAAAATTAAACCTGGATTTGTACAAAACTGTCCTGTTCCTAAAGTGATAGAACCTGCGTATGTTTTTGCAATTTCATTATTTCTATTGGCTAAAGCTTCAGGTAAAATAACTACAGGATTGATGCTTCCCATTTCTGCAAATACAGGAATTGGTTCAGCTCTTTTTGCTGCTAAATCTAACAAAGCTCTTCCTCCTTTTATACTTCCTGTAAAACCAACTGCTTTAACACCAGAATGTGAAACCAATTGTTGCCCAACTTCTATTCCACTTGAATTTAAGTTAGAAAAAACGCCATTTGGCATTCCTGTTTTTTGGGCTGCTTTTATGATTGCAGAAGCCACCAATTCTCCTGTTCCTGAATGCATTGGATGCGATTTTACAATTACAGGACAACCTGAAGCTAAAGCTGCAGCTGTATCTCCACCAGCTGTAGAATAAGCTAAAGGGAAATTACTTGCGCCAAAAACTACAACAGGTCCTAAAGGTATTAGCATTTTTCTAATATCTGATTTTGGCATTGGTTCTCTATTAGGTTGAGCAACATCTATAGTTGCTTCTACCCAAGAACCTTCCGCTACTAAAGTTGCAAAACTTCTTAATTGCCCAACAGTTCTTCCTCTTTCTCCTTTTGCTCTTCCTTCTGGCAAACCTGTTTCTGAGCAATAAGTCTGAACTAATTCGTCATCTAAAGCTAAAATTTCGTCTGCAATGGTGTTTAAAAATTTGGCTTTTTTAGTTCCAGAAATAAATCTGAACTCTTGAAAAGCTTTTGATGCTAAATCTACTGCTTCTTGAATTTCCTCTGATGAAGCTTCTGAAAATTCAACACTGTTTTCTTTGTTTAATTCTGGATTAAATGTTTTGTATGTTTTATTTCCTTTTGCTGATAATTGATTGTCTATATAGTTTTTTCCTGTATTCATCTTTACTTATTTTTTTACTATTTTTTTGAAACTTACTCGTTTGTAAGCTACTTTTTTTTATTGATTAACC
>JBGCFX010000002.1:0-5559 GCA_045110395.1 Polaribacter sp. | reverse complement strand
ATTATGAAATAGAGAAGATGAGTTAACCTCGACTCCATTTTGTTACTTCAAAAGTACAAAACAAAAATCTCCTCGGCAAGTTAAATATTTCTACAAATTAATTTTACGTAGTTAAACCTATATATAATAAGTAGGTAAGCCACTTTAACTTTTTATCAACAATAATGTAAATTATGTTGATATCTATAAATAGAAGTATAAATGAATAAGAATTTTTTGAAATCTATAAATGATAAATTGATAATAAATGTAACTTTTAAAACTATAAAAGGAGTTGTTTCTAAAAGAAGGTGTATTCCTTTTGATTTTGGTCCAAGCAGAAGATTTCGAGATAGATCTCAACGCTATCACTTTTTAGTTTTAGAAGGCCCAAGTGGAAGACATCTTCTCCCTTTATTACCGATGCAAATTTTAAAAATAGAATTAACAGAAAGACATTTTAATCCTGCTAATTATGTTAAATGGAAACCAAAATGGTTCATCAAAAGGAATTGGGGAGTTTATTCTTAAATTAAATTAAAAGTTGATAAAAAGAGAAACAGAAATGTTTCTCTTTTTTTGTATTTTCGAGAAAATTTAAAAAGTAGATACTGAACTAAATTCAGCATAAAATGAACTGGGAACAACTCCTTTCTTTAAAACGTTTTGGCGATACAGAAAAACGCCACAGAGCAGCACAAGATGAAACACGTTTGGGTTTTGATGTAGATTTCGATAGAATTATATTTTCATCAGCATTTAGAAGCTTACAAGACAAAACACAAGTAATTCCATTATCAGAAACAGACTTTGTGCACACACGTTTAACACACAGTTTAGAAGTGTCAGTTGTGGGTAGAACATTGGGTAGAAGAGTTGGGCAAGTATTGTTAGAACGTCATCCAAACTTAGTAGAATTAGGGTATACGTTTAACGATTTTGGAGCCATTGTAGCTGCAGCATCTGTTATGCATGATATTGGAAATCCACCTTTTGGTCATTCAGGAGAAAAAGCAATTGGCGAGTATTTTAAGACAGGAAATGGTGCAAAATATAAAAACCAATTAACAGAAAAAGAATATCAAGATTTAATAGATTTTGAAGGAAATGCAAACGGATTCAAGATTTTAACAGAATCTAGAGAAGGTATTTCTGGAGGTTTACGATTGAGTTATGCAACTTTAGGTGCATTTTTAAAATACCCAAAAGAGAGTTTACCTAAAAAACCAACAAACCATATTGCAGATAAAAAATATGGCTTTTTTCAGTCGGAAAAAAACGAGTTTTTAGATGTGGTTGATGATTTAGGAATGTTGCAAAAATCAAATGAAAACATTTCTTTTTTCAGACATCCATTAGCTTATTTAGTAGAGGCTGCAGATGATATTTGTTATACAATAATCGATTTCGAAGACGGAATCAATTTAGGTTTAATTGATGAAGATTATGCTTTAGAGTATTTATCAAAATTGATTAAAAACATCAACAGAGATAAATATTATGCGTTAAAACACACCACAGATAGAACAGCTTATTTAAGAGCAATTGCCATAAGTGCACTAATAGAAGAAGCTGTAGAAATTTTCTTAGAAAACGAAGAAAAACTGTTAAATGGGACTTTTAATAATTCTTTGTTAGACAAATGTAAGTATGAAGCACAAATTAACGACATCATTAAAATAAGTATCGAAAAAATATATAAGAGCAAAGAAGTTATAGAAAAAGAAGTAGCAGGTTATAGAATTATAGCAGATTTATTAGATGTTTTTGTAACTGCATTAAATAATAAGTTTGATGGAAAAGAATCTAATTTCGATATTTTAGTATTGCATTTGCTACCAAAAGAATACCAAATAGAAACCAATAATTTATACAATAGAGTTATGCAAATTTGCAGCTATGTTTCAAGAATGTCAGATGGTTACGCAATTAGAATGCATAAAAAATTAACGGGAAATAGTATATAATATATAATTTTAATCGCTAAATTTGAGAATTATTTAAAAAAGAGATAAAAAAGAGATAAAAAAGAGATAAAAAATGAAGAAAAAATTACTTTTAATACTTGCTATTATTTTAGGTGCTGGACTTTTGTATTTTAATTCAAATACAGAAATAGAACTTGAAAAAGAAAGAGAAGAATTTGCTAAATTGGTTAATGAACACCCTTTTAATAAAACAATGCATTTATCTAAAAAGGAAAGAAAATCGAAAGGACTTCCACCTAATGCATATTTTGAGCAAGAATATTTAAATCAAATAAATCCTGCAACAGGAAGAACGCATCCAGAAAATATTTTTCAAATTCAAGAAAAATTAAGTTCTGAAAGAATTTTAAGAAGAGTTCCAGGAGATGAAGCAAATAATCCTTGGGTAGAAAGAGGGCCAAATAATGTAGGTGGTAGAACAAGAGCGGTTTTATTTGACCCAAATGACGCTACACATAAAAGAGTATTTGCTGGTGGTGTAAGTGGTGGTTTATGGGTAAATAACGATATTACAAGTGAAGAAACTTCTTGGCAACAAGTTGGTATTTCAGAAAACTTAGCAATTACATGCATTACAGTAGACCCAAATAATTCGCAAATTTTGTACGTAGGTACAGGAGAGTCTCATACAAGTAACAATGGAGATGGAACAGGTGTATGGAAATCTACAGATGGTGGAAATTCTTGGTTTAACGTTTTTAACGATACAAGTTCTAGTTTAACTAGAAGAATTTTCTTTATAAATGATATATTAGCTTGGAACAACCCTACAACCAACAAAACAGAAGTGTTTATTGGTGTTGGTGGTTCTTATTATGCTTCAAGTGCTCAAAACTTAGGTAGCTTTAAAACAGGTTTATATAAATCTACAGACGATGCTGCAAATTGGACTAAATTGACAGTAGACACACCAAGTTTTAATTCTTACGAACCAAATGATTTTGAAGTTGGTGCAGACAATACAATTTGGGTAGGTACTAAAAGAAATAGATTAAATAGTGGTGGTGGAACCGTTTTAAAATCTACAGATGGTACAAATTTTACAGTAGCATTTACAATAGCAGGTTCTAACAATTATAGAACAGAAATTTCTGTTTCTAAACAAGATCCTAAAAAAGTATTTGTTTTGGCAGAAACAAGAACATTTTCTGGAGGCCAAGCAGTTGCTCCTTTCTTATCGTTTTTTAAAACAGAAGATTCTTTTGCAACAACAACAGATATGACTTTACCAAAAGACGCAGATACAGGTATACCAGAAGAAGATTTTACCAGAGGTCAAGCATTTTATGATTTAGTTATAGAAACAGATCCAACAAATGATAATATTTTATATGTAGGTGGTATAGATCTTTTTAGATCTGCAAATGCGGGTACATCATGGAAACAAATTTCTAAATGGTCAGATAATAATAATTTGGCACGTAAAAAAATACCACCAGTACATGCAGATCAACATGGGTTTGCTTTTCATCCAACAGATAGCGATAAAGCTATAATTGGTAATGATGGAGGTGTGTACTATGCATCTTCTTTAGAAGAAGCAGGAGAAATACACATCCCTAATAATTTTATTGCTGCAAGGAATAAAGATTATAATACATTACAATTTTATGATGGAGCTATTGGTCAAAATATAGCATCAGATGTTATTATGGCTGGTGCACAAGATAATGGAACCCCTTTTATAAACGGAGCTGTAAATAACGCTGCAAACCCAAGTGTTGATGTTTATGGTGGTGATGGAGCATATACTTTTATAGATAAAGATGGAGAGTATATGATTGCTTCTTATGTTTTTAATGTAAAAGGTAGAATAAACCTTCCTTATACAGGAGCCAGTACAGATTTAGATAGTGATCAAGATTCAGGTAGTTTTATAAACCCACAAGAGTTAGATGATAATTTAGATATTTTATATTCTAATGCACATTCTGGTTCAGAAAATGCAATAAGAAGATATAAAGGTATAAAAGTAGGAGAAACTCTAGAGAAAGATGATTTAAAAAATACCCTTTTAACAGGTAGAGCCACAGAGTTAAAAATATCACCATTTACTACTGCTTCTAGCACTTTATTTGTTGGTTTATTTAACGGAGCCTTATTAAAAGTAACTAACACAAACTTTGCAAACCCAACTTGGACTAGTTTAAATACACCAGTTACAGGAGCAATTTCTGCCGTTAATTTTGGGAATAACGAAAACGAAATTTTTCTTACCTACCACAACTACGGAATCAAAAGTATTTGGTATACAGCAGATGGTGGTGCTAATTGGCAAGACAAAGAAGGAGATTTTCCAGACATTCCTGTAAAAGATATTATGATGAATCCTTTAAACAATGATCAAGTAATTATTGCTACAGAATTAGGTATTTGGACTACTGGTAATATAAAAGCGACTTCTCCTAAATGGGTACAAGCTCAAAATGGAATGTCTAATGTAAAAGTAAATTCATTAAGTTTAAGAACAGCAGACAATACTGTTTTAGCAGCAACTTATGGTAGAGGTATGTTTACAGGTAAATTTACAGCAGCTGTTGCTTCTGTAGACCAAGTTTTATCTGGTGCAAAAGCATTTACAATTTATCCAACAATATCTAATGGTAACTTTACAATTCAGGCAACAAATGAATTAGGAAACACCAAAATGAATATTTTTGATATTGCAGGTAGACAAGTATATCAAACCAAAGTAGATTTTAAAAGTAATACTAAACAAAGTATTTCTACAAACTTAAATGCAGGAGTTTATATTGTTAATTTGGTTGATGAAAACAATAAGAAATCTTCTCAAAAAATTATTATTGAATAATTATTAAGAAGATAAATAGTACTAAAAAAGACGCTGAAAAGCGTCTTTTTTATTTAGTATAAAATTCTATTTGATTGGCTAAACTATTTGCATCTAAACCAATTTTATGTTGTAGTTTTTTTACATTTCCATGTTCTATAAAAACATCAGGAATTCCAATGATTTTTATTTTATTTTGATAGTTATTTTGTGCAGAAAACTCTAAAATAGCAGTTCCAAAACCACCTTTTACAGTGCCATCTTCTATGGTAATAATTGTTTTATAATTAGTAAAAATTTGGTGTAACAAATGTTCATCCAAAGGTTTTACAAAACGCATGTCATAATGTGCTATTTCTTCTTTATTTGCTGATAAATTGAGAGCTTCAGATACATTTTTAGCAATTGTTCCAATAGATAAAATAGCAATTTTTAAACCTTTTTTAAATTGAATTCCTTTGCCAATCTCAATTTTCTCAAATGGTTTTTGCCAACCTATAATATTACCAAAACCTCTTGGATATCTGATAGCAATTGGGTTTTGTAAGCCTAATTGAGCAGTATATAAAATGTTACGTAATTCAATTTCGTTTCTTGGTGCAAAAATGATCAAATTCGGAATACAATTTAAATAAGCTAAATCAAAAATTCCGTGATGCGTAGCGCCATCTTCACCAAACAAGCCAGCTCTATCAATACAAAAAATAACTGGTAAATTCTGTATTGCTACGTCATGAATTAATTGATCATAAGCACGTTGTAAAAAAGTTGAATAAAAAAAAAAAAAGGAACTAAGTCTTG
>JBGCFX010000001.1:0-4591 GCA_045110395.1 Polaribacter sp. | reverse complement strand
CCTAAAGGATGTCCTAAAGAAACAGCACCTCCATTTACATTTACATTAGTATCTGTAAGACCTAAAATTTTCATATTTGCTAAACCAACTATAGAAAAAGCTTCGTTCAATTCAAAATAATCTACATCGTCTATAGAAATATTTGCTTTTGCCAACGCTTTTGGTAATGCTTTTGCAGGAGCAGTTGTAAACCATTTTGGTTCGTGAGCAGCATCTGCATAACTTTTAATTTTAGCTAATGGGTTTAAATTTAGTTCATTTGCTTTATCAACAGACATTAAAACCAAAGCTGCGCCACCATCATTTATAGTAGAAGCATTTGCAGCAGTAACTGTACCTTCTTTTGTAAAAGCTGCTCTTAGTGAAGGTATTTTCTCCATTTTTACATTTTTATATTCTTCATCTTCAGAGAAAATAATTGGTTCTCCTCGTCTTTGAGGAATTGTTACAGGCACAATTTCATCAGTATATTTACCTTCACTCCAAGCTTTTGCAGAACGTTTGTAAGATTGAATCGCAAAAGCATCTTGATCTTCTCTAGAAAAATCGTATTCAGTTGCACAAGCATCTGCACAAACACCCATTGCAACTTTGTCATAAGCATCTACTAAACCATCTTTTTGCATTCCATCCTCCATCGTAATTGGTCCAAATTTAGAGCCATTTCTCGCATGTTGATAATGTGGAATTGAACTCATATTCTCCATTCCACCAGCAACAACAATATCAGCATCACCCAAAGCAATTGTTTGAGCAGCCAACATGATAGATTTCATACCAGAAGCACAAACCTTATTTACTGTGGTACAAGGCACAGTATTTGGTATGCCAGCACCAATAGCAGCTTGCCTTGCAGGAGCTTGACCTAAACCAGCAGAAACTACATTTCCCATAAATACTTCTTGTACATTTTCTGGTGATAAATTAATTTTATCTAAAGCACCTTTTATGGCAATTGAACCTAATTTTGTGGCTGGGATAGAAGATAAACTTCCTAAAAAACTACCAATTGGTGTTCTTGCCACAGAAACAATTACGACTTCTTTCATACGAGATTATAAATTTATTTTATGTTGATAATTGTGTTGCTAAATTAACCATTTTTAATCAATTGTAAATTTATTATCAAGGTTCATTTTTAGTCTTAACTTTTTTGCTGTAAGTTTGTTGAAAGAAGATTCGTTATATGAGCAATATTGTAAACAAATTATATCAAAAGAATACCATAATATATAAGGTTATTCTTTTTCTTGTTACAACAGTGGCAATTGTTTATTTATTTCCTAAAGGAGGCCAGTTTAAATATGATTTTAGTAATGGGCAGTTATGGAAATATGATAACTTAAGTGCTCCTTTTGATTTTGCAGTTCAAAAGTCTGACGAAGAAATAAATATTGAAAAAAAGGGAATAGAAGTAAATGCAAAACAATATTTTTTAGCGGATCCTGATGTTATTTCTAACGTGAATGCAAGTTTTAATAGAAGAGTTTCTAATTTACAAGTTTCAGACTCTTTAACTGTTAATGAGCTTGCCTCATTAAAAAAAACAGGGCAAAAGGTAATAGATGAGGTTTATGATAAAGGTTTCTTAGAGGTTGTAAGTCAAGGAAGAATATCAAACAAAAATGAAATTATAGCTTTAAAAATAGGCAATGAAGTAAAAGATATTTTATATAAAAATCTTTATTATTCTAGAGAAGTTTTAAACCTTGTAAAAAGTAATTTAGGTGCAGAACCTTATTCTTTTGGGCAAAAACAATTGCTTAATGTACTAACAGAAATTATCAAACCTAATGTTTCTTTTGATAAAGAGTTTACGGATAGAGTAGTAGAAAATGAAATTAAAAACATCACCTACACAAAAGGGAAGGTTTCTAAAGACGAATTAATAATTTTAAAAGGAGAAATTGTTGAGGGAAAAAAACTAGCGATTTTAAATTCCCTTAAAAATGAATCTGAATCTAAAGTTTGGACAGATTCTAATTACAATTGGATTATTTTTGGATATACTATTTTAGTATCCTTAGCACTACTAATGTTGTTATTATTTCTTCAAAAAAATAGAATAGAAATTTATAATAATAACAACAAAGTCACTTTTATATTTTTCAATGTTTTCTCGATGATTTTTATTCAAACATTGGTTATAAAATACAATTCTGAATATTTGTATGTGGTTCCATTAAGTATTCTCCCAATTATTTTAAAAGCTTTTTTTGATGCACGATTAGGATTATTTACGCACGTTTTAACTGTCTTGCTTTTAGGATATATTGTTCCAGATAGTTTTGAGTTTATCTATTTACACATTATTGCAGGAATTGTAACCATACTAACTGTTTCAGAATTATATAAAAGAGCAAACTTATTTATCTCAGTTGCGCAAATTACATTAATTTATATGCTTACTTATTTTGCTTTTTCTATTATTAAAGAAGGAAATGCCTCACAAATAAATTGGACATATTTTATGTTGTTTGCTGCAAATGGTTTGTTATCATTCTTATCATTGATACTTATTTATATGTATGAAAAAATATTCGGTTTAGTTTCTGATGTCACATTATTAGAGCTGTCAAATACAAATACTAAATTATTAAGAGAGTTAAATGAAAAAGCACCAGGAACATTTCAACATTCTATGCAAGTAGCAAATTTAGCAGAGGCAGCAGCTAATGAAATAGGTGCAAACTCTATGTTGGTAAGAACTGGAGCATTGTATCATGATATTGGTAAAATGATAAACCCACAGTATTTTATCGAAAATCAATCTACAGGAGTAAACCCACATAACGATTTATCTCCCAAAGATAGTTCAGATATTATTTTAAATCACGTTATAAAAGGAGTTGAATTAGCAAAAAAGAATAATTTACCAGACAGAATAATAGACTTTATTAGAACACATCATGGAACAAGTACAACCTACTATTTCTACAAAAAAGAACAAGATTTGAATCCTGATATAGTTGTAGATTTAAATGATTTTAGGTATAAAGGGCCAATACCTTTTTCTAAAGAGACAGCAATACTAATGATGAGTGATGCATCAGAAGCAGCATCAAAAAGTTTAAAAAAACCTACAGCACAATCTATTAATATTTTAATTGATAAAATTGTTGATAAGCAAATCGCTGATAATCAGTTTTTAAATTCAGATATTACATTCAGAGAAATAGAAATTATAAAGAAAGTAATCAAGAAAAAACTAATGAATATTTATCATTTAAGAGTTGAATATCCTGAGTAAAAAAAATAATTACAAAAAAGTAAAAAACATCTTGTTAAATTGTTTTTCTAACCTTACATTTGCACTCGCAATTTTTGTTTCAAGCTTTGGTTTGAAGTCGAAAGGAGAGGTGGCAGAGTGGTAATGCAGCAGATTGCTAATCTGTCGACCTTTTTGGTCGCCAGGGTTCGAGTCCCTGTCTCTCCGCAAAAATTAAATTAAAATGTGAATTTTATTTACGTTTTAATTTCGGGGTGTAGCGTAGCCCGGTCATCGCGCCTCGTTTGGGACGAGGAGGTCGCAGGTTCGAATCCTGCCACCCCGACAAAGTTGTCGTAGCAACTTAAAAACTACGGGCTCTTAGCTCAGCTGGATAGAGCACCTCCCTTCTAAGGAGGCGGTCGCAGGTTCGAATCCTGCAGGGCTCACTTAAACTCTTGTTAACCATTTGGTTTTCAAGAGTTTTTTGTATTTATAAGATATTGTTATAGTTAATTGGCACGATTTTGATTTTGTAAGTATGAATTATAAGAAAGATAACTATTGAGCTGTAACAACTATTGAGTAATTAATTTTCAACATCAAAAAATCTTTTAATGATATTTCCATTGCTTTTGCTAAAATAGTAATTGTTGAGATATTTGGAGTTACTAATCCTTTTTCTATTTTATATAGATATTGACGGTCTTTTAAAACCAATTCCGCAAGTTCAATTTGGGTTAAGCCTAACTGTAATCTTAAAATAAAGAAATTTTAAAAATTACAATGAATAAATTTTAAAACATATTGTCTTTAAATAGGAGTTTATGATTTTTTTTCGTTTTATTTTTAATTAATGATAGAAATATTCGTCAAATTCTTATCTTAAAAGATATAAAGTGCTTTAATATTTTTTATTTAATGAATTTAATTTTTGTATACACTTCTTTAATTATCATATTTAAATTCCTATTTAGTATTGGTTTTGAGGCTTAAGATTATAAGTGAAATATAGAAAGGAAGTATAAAAAAGTTCAAGTTATGAAATAACAAAGCTCAATTAGGAGTAAATTAATTACTTGGCACTATAAAAAGATAAATCCCAAGAAGATTTCCATTCTAAAAAAGGCATGTCATTTTCAAACTGGATAGGTAACCAAACATATCTACCATCAATAGCATTTTTTGGGCACCAACGATCTGCTGCAAAAATAAAAGCATCTTTTTTTCCTATTACAGTAATTACAGCAGTGCTTTGTGATTGAAATGTGGTATTCTTTTCTTGTTCTGAACCTCTACAAGGATTCCCTAAAAACTGCCAATTACCCATTAACGAGTCAGAAACTGCTAATTTTCCAGGATTTGGTGTCCATCCTGTTAAAC